>NZ_JANPML010000083.1:0-2722 GCF_031422795.1 Sandarakinorhabdus sp. | reverse complement strand
GGGCGGCGCCGGCCGGTGCCGGTAGCGGCTGGCCGCCCATGCGCACCACCGTGATGCCGAAGAACAGCACGACCAAGCTGACCAGCAGGATACCCAGCACCCGGTTGCGCGATTCGCGGCGGGCGTAAAAGGCAGTGCGCTCTTCAGCGGTCCAGTTTGCGGGTTCAGTGTTCATGACAGCAGCAGACGATCGATAACGAGGGCACCAAACAGGCAGGCAAGATAAGCCAAGCTGAACTTGAACAGTTTTTTCTCCGCCAGCATGTCGGCGGCCAGCGTGGCGCTGCTGCGATAGACCTTCCAGGCCATTACCATGAAGATCACACCCAAGGTGATGGCGGTGCCGCCATAGACCCAATCTGCCAGGCCGAGCAGGGTCGGCGCGATGCTGACCGGGACCAGCAACGCCGAATAGCCCAGGATCTGGCGGCGAGTTTCGGTGAGGCCGTGGGTGACCGGCAGCATCGGCACGCCGGCCTTGGCGTAATCGGCCTCCATGAACAGGGCCAGCGCCCAGAAGTGCGGCGGAGTCCACAGGAAGATGATGCTGAACAGGATCCACGCCATCAGCGGCGTCTCGCCGGAAACAGCGGCCCAGCCGCAGATCACCGGGAAAGCCCCTGCCGCACCGCCGATGACGATGTTCTGCGGCGTGCGGCGCTTGAGCCAGACGGTGTAGACGACGACATAAAACAGGATCGACACGGCCAGCCAGGCGGCGGCCACCCAGTTCAGCGCCAGACCCATGACGGCAACGGCACCGGTGCCAAGGATGACACCAAAGGCCAGCGCCTCGGCCTTCTGCAGCTTGCCGGCGGGCAGCGGCCGCATGGCGGTGCGCTTCATCAGTGCATCGATATCGGCTTCATACCATTGGTTGAGCGCGCCGGCGGCACCAGCGGCGACCGCGATGCACAAGATGCCGGTGAAGGCCAGGAAGGGATGCAGGCTGCCCGGCGCAGCCACCATGGCACAGGCCGCCGTGAAGATGACCAACGTCATCACCCGCGGCTTGAGCAGCGCGAAATAATCGCGCCAATCGGCCAGCAGGGGCGAATCCACCCCGGAGGCCGTTTCGGCAGTCACGCTGTTGTTCATCACATCTGGCCTGAAAGGGGGCAGGCAAGCCCTGCCCCCGGGTCGCCGGTTACTTGATGACCGGCAGGGTTTCGAACTGGTGGAACGGCGGCGGGCTGGACAAGGTCCATTCCAGCGTGGTGGCACCTTCACCCCAATAATTGTCTTCCACCTTGCGGCGCGAGGCAAGGCTGACAATCAGGTTGAGGAAGAAGAACACCATGCCGATGGCCATGATGCCGTAGCCGTAGCTGGCGATCTGGTTCCAGTAGGCATAGGCATCCGGATAATCGGCGATGCGACGCGGCATGCCATCCGAACCCAGGAAGTGCATCGGGAAGAACAGCACGTTCACGCCGATGAAGAAGATCCAGAAGTGCAGCTGGCCGAGCACTTCATTGTACTGCTTCCCGAACATCTTGCCGAACCAGTAGTACCAGGCGGCGAAGATGGCGAACACGGCGCCCAGCGACAGCACATAGTGGAAGTGCGCAACCACATAATAGGTGTCGTGGAAGTAGGTATCCACACCGGCGTTGGACAGCAGCACGCCGGTGACGCCGCCCACGGTGAACATGAAGATGAAGCCAATGGCCCACAGCATCGGAGTCTTGAAGCTGATGGAGCCGCCCCACATGGTAGCGATCCAGCTGAAGATTTTGATGCCGGTCGGCACCGCGATGATCATCGTGGCGGCAGTGAAGTACATCTTGGTATTCACATCAAGGCCAACGGTGAACATGTGGTGCGCCCACACGATGAAACCGATGAAGCCGATGGCGACCATGGCATAGGCCATGCCGAGATAGCCGAACACGGGTTTCTTGCTGAAGGTGGAAATCACCTGGCTGACGATGCCGAAGCCGGGCAGGATGAGGATGTAGACTTCGGGGTGACCGAAGAACCAGAACAGATGCTGATACAACACCGGATCACCACCGCCATCAGCGGAGAAAAAGTGCGTGCCGAAATTGCGATCGGTCAGCAGCATGGTGATGGCGCCGGCCAGAACCGGCAGCGACAGCAGCAGCAGGAAGGCGGTGACCAGCACCGACCACACGAACAGCGGCATCTTGTGCAGGGTCATCCCCGGCGCGCGCATGTTGAGGATGGTGGTGATGAAGTTGATCGCGCCCAGGATCGACGAAGCGCCGGCGATGTGCAGCGACAGGATCGCCATGTCCACGGCCGGGCCGGGGTGACCGGAGGTGGAGAGCGGCGGATAAACAGTCCAGCCCGTGCCGGCGCCATTGGCACCTGCGGGGCCTTCAACGAACATCGATCCGCACAACAGCAGGAACGACGGCACCAGCAGCCAGAACGAGACGTTGTTCATGCGCGGGAAAGCCATATCCGGCGCGCCGATCATGATCGGCACGAACCAGTTGCCAAAACCGCCGATCATGGCGGGCATGACGGTGAAGAACACCATGATCAGGCCGTGGGCGGTGATGAACACGTTCCACAGGTGATTGGCCTGATCGACATTGCCCTGGGTCATGAAGGTGAGCCACTGGATACCCGGCTGCGCCAGTTCGAGGCGCATCACACCCGAAATCGCGCCGCCGATGGTGCCGGCGATGATCGCGAAGATCAGGTAGAGCGTCCCGATATCCTTGTGGTTGGTCGAAAAGAGCCAGCGCTG
>NZ_JANPML010000082.1:0-10188 GCF_031422795.1 Sandarakinorhabdus sp. | reverse complement strand
CCCTTGCGCCATTGCGGCCAGCGCCGGGCCCGGCGATGCCGCACCGGTGAGCGCCGCCGCGTTGCGGTCGGGCACGTGCGGGTTTGAATCCACCAGCACGCGCGGGTGATCGCTGTCGTCTGCGGCGGCAACGCCAGCCACCAGGCGGCCGAGAAAATCAGCCGTGGCCGCCGGCCCCATGCCGCCAATCACGCCGATCGTGCCATAGCGCGGCATCAGTTGAAAGCGGGGTCGCGCAGCACGCCGGCAAAGGCCGACAGCGACGGCGAGCCGCCGGTGTGCAGGAACAGCACCCGCTCATCCTTGAAGGCGCCTTGCCGCGCCAGCGCGATCAGGCCGGCCATCGCCTTGCCGCTGTAAACCGGGTCGAGCAAAATGCCTTCCTGCGCTGCCAGCAGCCGCACCGCCTCCACCATCTCGCGGGTTGGCAGCGAATAACCGGGGCCAACCCAATCGGCCAGCGCCACGATGTCGGCGGCCTGCGGCTGCGGCGTGCCCATCAGATCGGCGGTCGCCTGCGCCAGCTTCAGCACATTGGCTTCCTGTTCGTCGCGCGGCCGGCGCACGTTGATGCCGGTGACCGGGATGCCGGCGTTCAGCGCGACGAGCCCGGCGATCAGGCCACTGTGGGTGCCGGCACTGCCGGATGCGACCACGATGCGATCAAAGGCGACGCCGATCTCGAACGCCTGGTCCATGATTTCCTGCGCGCAAGCGGCATAGCCCAGCGCGCCCAGCGGCGACGACCCACCGCCAACGATGATATAGGGGTGGCCGCCCGCCGCCTTCACCGCCGCGGCCTCCTCGGCCATTTCGGCGGCCAGATCGGCGCCGGCCTTGACCATACGAACACTGGCCGCGCCCATCAGATCAAACAGCAGATTATTGCCCAGTGCTTCCGCGCTGAAACTGCCCGGCACCCGTTCTTCAATCACCAGCCGGCAGGCCAGCCCTTCCTTGGCGGCGGCGGCCAGCGTCAGCCGGCAATGGTTGGACTGCGGCGCGCCTACGGTGATCAGCGTATCGGCGCCCTGGGCCAGCGCATCGGCGATCAGGAATTCCAGCTTGCGCGTCTTGTTGCCGCCGCCGGCCAGGCCGAGCAGATCGTCACGCTTGATCCACAATTCCGGGCCGCCAATGGCCGCCGAAAGGCGCGGCAACGGCTCCAGCGGCGTGAAACCAGGGGTGTAGCGGCGACGGGGGAAGCGAGCGAGGTTCATGATCGCTGCCGTGGCACGAAGGCGGCCGGCGCGCAACCATATCGCGGCACCATGCAACCGCGCGCTTCGCGGTAACGCAACGCCGTGAACCGATCGTACCGGAAGCAGGCGTCATTTGCACGCCAACACCGCCGTTAACCCAAATTGACCTGTACAATTTCTCAACAATCACTTAATTTACTGGAGCGTCAAACGTGTTTCGGCGTGCGCTTGAGAAGGCGCTTGTGCAAAGTCGGGGGTAAATTATGAAGACCATGCTTAAGGCGGCGCTGTTTGCGCTCGCCGCCACCAGCGCGCTAACCGGTGCGTCCGCGCAAACCACCGTGTTCGGCGACCGCGCCACGTTCTTGTCGGCGCTGTCCAGCTCGTTCACCGACACTTATGAATCATCGCAAGGCTATCAGAACGGGTTTTCCATTCTCAGCAACGCCGCGATGACGGCGGTGGTTGGGCAGACACGCTATGAAACAACCGGCTTCCAGAACCTAAATATTCGGTTCGACGGCGGTGCTAGCTTCGGTTACTGCGCCGGCTGCAACGGCAGCTTCACGCTGCACTTTGATGCAACCAGCTTCGGTGATGCCAACGGTGTGGGCGGTGTCGGCCTGGATATCAGCGGCAACAGCGGCGACCTGCCCTATTCAGCATTGGTCACGTTTGGCAACAGCGACACTCAGCTGTTTGCCCTGCAGTCAAACACGGCGAGCTTCTTCGGCTTGACCTCGGATCGCCAGATCCGGTCGATCGCGTTCGGCCCGAATGGCGGCACGACGACAGGCGGGGCATTCTCCATCGACAATCTGACCATCGGCGCCTCGGGTGTCGTTCCCGAACCGGCCAGCTGGGCGATGCTGATCGCCGGCTTTGGCCTCGTCGGTGCCGCCGCCCGCCGCCGCCGCGCCGTTACCGCCTGAACCAGACAGAGCATAACGCAACACGAAGGGCCGCTCCCATCGGGGCGGCCCTTTTTGGTATGGACCAGCGTCGGAAGCGGAAATCGCGGGTTCGCACCTTGGGCCAGCGCATCGGCGATCAGAAATTCCAGCGTCTTGTCAACGCCGGCCAGACCGAGCAGATCGTCGCAATTGTCGCGGTGCAGCAATCACGGCCAAATTGCTGTACCGTGCCGTCATGGATGATTTCAACACCCCCGCCGCCGTCGCCATCGCCTGGGCCGTTGGCCTTTGCCTGATCGGCGGGTTGATGACCCCTCGCGCTGATTGGTATGCTCGGCTGCGCAAGCCGGCATGGCAGCCCCCGGGGTGGGCGTTTGGCCCGGCGTGGACCATCATCCTGGGCCTTGCCGCCTGGAGCGGGGTGATCGCGTGGGAGGCGGCCTCGGGCCCGGATGAACAACGCGCCATCCTGATCATGTTTGGCGTCAACGGCGTGTTCCACCTGTTGTGGAGCCCGTTGTTCTTCAAGGCGCAGCGGCCGGATTGGGCGCTTGCCGAAGTGCCCTTCCTGTGGGGATCCATCCTGGCCCTGGTGATCGGGCTGGGCACGATTGCACCCATGGCAGGGTGGCTCAACCTGCCCTATCTGGCCTGGGTGAGCTTTGCGACGTTCCTCAACTGGACCATCGTGCGCCTCAACCCCCGGCCCAGCGCCAACTGAACCCGACAAGCAGTGCGATACACCAAGGCCGGCTCGGAGCGTTCCGGTTCACCTTCAAAAGCTGAACCCGCGCGGGATCAGGCGGTTTTCATAGGCCTGGCGCTCCAACCCCTCACGGAAATCCGGGTGGGCCAGCCCGATCAGCGCCCGCGCCCGTTCCGGCACCGATTTGCCCTTCAGGTTCACGATGCCATATTCGGTCACGACATACATCATGTCCGCCCGCGTCGTGGTGACGATATTGCCTTGCGTCAGGTTGAACACGATCCGGCTGCGCCGATCGCCCTTCTTGTCGTAGGTGGAAGGCAGGCAGATGAAACTTTTGCCGCCCTCTGAAGCATAGGCACCGCGCACGAACTGCGCCTGCCCGCCGGTGCCGGTCAGATGCCGGTTGCCATCGCTTTCCGATGCCGCCTGGCCGGTGAGATCAATCTGCGTCGTGCTGTTGATCGCCGTCACCTTCGGGTTCTGCATCACGATGTGCGGCGAGTTGGTATATTCAGCCGGGTGACACCAGAAATCCGGATTGCGGTCGACCGTGTCGAACAGCGGTTTCGTGCCCGCCGCAAAGCAATAGATGATCTTGCCGGGATCAAGTGCCTTGCGGGTGCCATTGATCTGGCCGGCGCGATACAGTTCGGCAATACCGTCGGTGAGCATTTCGGTGTGAACACCCAGATCCTTGATTCCAGCGCTCGCCAGCATTCCACACACAGCATTGGGCATCCCGCCAATGCCAATCTGCAAACAGGCGCCATCCTCGATCTCGCTGATGATCAGCCGCGCCACGGCCTTGTCGACCTCCGTCGGCGCCGGGTTGGGCAGTTCAGGCACGGGACTGTCGTCGCCTTCGATGATGTAATCGACCTCACTCAGATGGATGTCGGTACCTTCACCAAAGGCAAAAGGCAGCGCGCTGCACGTCTCGATGATGACCAGACGGGCCTGCTCCAAGACGGCCCGCAGCCAGACGTTGGTTGGCCCGACATTGAAAACTCCATCGGCCAGCGGCCTAGCCTTGAAGATCACGATATCCACCGGCGGGATGAAACGACGATAATAATCTGAAATTTCACCGAGGTTCAGCGGCGTGTAGCTGCAGCGGCCTTGTTCGTGCAGGCGGCGATCATAACTGCCCATGTGCAGGCTGATCATGTGGACGTGTCGCCCTTCGGGATCATTCTCCATCACCGCGCGCGGCCGCATCGATACGGTGGAGCGGAGCTTGAGGTTCGACAGCTCACTGATCCGTTCACCCAACGCGCGATCGAACACATCGGGCTGGTTGATCGAGCCAAGATAGTCGATCCACATGCCCGACTTCACCATGGCAGCCGCCTCGGCCGCCGTGATGGTCTTTGCCGCAGCAGCGGCCTGGCGCATCTTCATGTCAAAATCCCCGGTCAGCGAATAGGCACCCGCATGGCCGTACCGTAGCGGCCAACCCGGCTGACCTGCAACTGCACCATTTCAAGGATAAGCCCACACAGAGCCAGACCAACGAAAAAGGCCGCTGCCAATGGCAAGCGGCCCTTTTCAGAATAATGGTGCCCGGGGGCGGATTTGAACCACCGACACGGGGATTTTCAATCCCCTGCTCTACCCCTGAGCTACCCGGGCCCACATTGCCAGACTCTGGCTTCGCAGCGGTTGGGTGAACCGCATGGGAAGCGGGCGTTTAGCCAGCCTCGTCGCCATTGTCCAGCGGGGACGTATCAGAAAGTTCGTCATCATTCGCATTGGCCGGCAACACATAGCGATCCGACAGCCAGGCGTTGAGATCGCGGGCCCGACAACCCTCGCTGCAGAACGGTTTGAAGGCCGCCACCATCGGGGCTTTTCGGCAATAGGCGCAGGCGCGCGAATCAGCTTTGCTGGACATGACCCCTCCCTGCCCCAGCATTGGCCGCCAGCGCCAGTGGACCGCCGGTCAGCCGCTCACATTCCTCGATCAGGGCCGGGCGAGCCGCCAGCCAGTCAATCACCGGGCTAGGCGCTTCCAGCCGTATTGGTCCCACCAGCCGCATCGCCCGGCGCAGCAGTTCAAGGGCGGCAAAGCCCGGCCGCCGCACTTCCTCGATCAGGCTGAGATGGCGGCGCGGGCGGATGATCTGCACCAGGCCAAAGCCGTTCATGGCAATTTTTTCAAACGGCTGCGGCAGCGATTCGGCCAGGATCGCATCAACAGCGGCGCGTGGGCCGCGGCCGGCGAGCGAAGGGAAATCCACCACGATCGGCCCGCCGATACCGTGACGGCGCACAGTGGCCGCCACCGCCCGTGCGGCGGCTTCCGACAGGCGCGACAGGTCGCCGTCCCCATCCACATCGATCACCAGCATCGCCGGGGTTTGCGCCGCCAGCAACCGGCCGCCGGGAAAATCGATCCGGCCCGACAACGCCTCTTCCACCGCCATATCCCAGCCAGCGTCCGCCAGGCGATCCGGGCCATGGGCGGGCAGGATTTCAATCCGGTGGCCGGCAGCCTGCAGACGCTGCACCAGCGTTGGCGCGGGCCGGGCCGGGCCATCATGCGCCGCCACGCGCGCCTGCTTGTCGCGCGCGCCGTCGGGCCGGGCCGGGCGAAGCACTTCGACGAGCCTGGTCTGCCCTTCTGGCCAATCGGGCGGGACGGGCAACAGCACCGCCTCCTCGCTGGCCATCGCCACCACGCCCAACTTGCCGCTGCGGCTGGCCAGCCGGGCCGGCGCAATCAGGCCAACCGGCAGTGGTTCATCGGCGCGGGCGATATGCGCTTCCAGCAGTGTGTCGCCGTCCATCACCACGGCGCGGGCGGCACCGGGGGCGATTTCCAGCAGCGCGATCACAGGCGCCAGCCGGCCGCGTTCAACAGCAGCCGCGTTTCGTTGAGCGGCAGGCCGACAACGCCGGAAAAGCTGCCGGTCAACTGGCGCACAAAGGCTTCGGCGGCGCCCTGGATGGCATAGCCGCCGGCCTTGCCCTGCCAGTCGCCGCGCGCGATCAGCCAATCGATATCGGCGGGCGGCAGGCGCTGAAAGGTCACGATGGATTCGCTTACCCGTTCGCGCAACCGGCCCTGCGCGTCGATCAGCGCGATGGCGGTGAGCACGCGGTGACGGCGGCCCGACAGCAGCGCCAGACAGCGGCGCGCCGTCGCTTCGTCTTCGGCCTTGGGCAGGATGCGCCGGCCAGCCGCGACAACCGTATCAGCGGCCAGCACAACGGCGCCGGGATGGCGACTGGCCACCAGCGCAGCCTTCTCCCGCGCCAATCGCTCGGCATGGCTGCGCGGCACTTCACCGGGCTGCACGGCCTCATCCAGATCAGCCGGATCGACCGCATCGGGCACCAGCCCCAGCCGGGCCAGCAGATCCAGACGGCGCGGGCTCGCCGATGCCAGAACCAGCCGCATCAACCTGCCCACTGCACAAACGTGCCATGCGCGTGGCAATGGCCGAGCAATTGCGCTTCTTCGCCGTTGCCGCGCCACAGCGACAGCCGGATGGCGGGCGTTGTTGGATTGGCCGGATCGTCCATTTCCATCCGCAGCCACGCCAGCGGCCGCTGCGGCGTTGCGGTGGCACCCAGCTTTGCCAGATGGCCCATCACCCGCGCTTGCACTGTGGGCGGGAAATATTGAAAGGCGATGCTGTGATAAACCACCGTCGTCACCCCATCGGCCAGGCTCAGCGTGCGCTCCAGCCAATCGGCGGCATCGCCCTTTTCCAGCGGCGGCGGAACAGCGCGGGCCAGCGCGATGGCGGCTTGTGTGCGCGTCAGCCGTTCCGGCTGATCGGCCCAGATGAAGGCCATCAGCCGTTCTGCTACAGCAGGATCGCTGGCATCGAGTGGGGCGATGTCCACGCCGGCGCGCGCCACCACCTGCAAAGCGGCAGCCGGCGGCGGCGGCCCTTGCCAATTTGGCGCGATCCGCACGGCGCTGGCCGGATCGCCCGCCGTCACGCCGCCTAGATCAAAGGCAAAACGATCCAGATTGAGATTGAGCCCAGCGCTGGCCCCCAGTTCGTTCAGCGCCAGCGGCTGGCCGGTTTTGGCCACCAACGTCAGCAGCGCCGGCACCAGCGCGCCGCTGCGGCCAACTTCGTTGGTTTGCGGCGGGCTGTCGAGGAAAGCGGCGATGGCGGCATCGATGGCGGGAACGGCAAACAGGCCAGCCAACGCAGCCGCCAGCCCCGCATCATCGGGCATGGCAGCCGGCGGATACAGCGCCGCCAGCCCTGGCGCCCGGCCACCGCGCACCAGCCAGTGCAGGGCACCGGTCAGCCGCATCGGCAGCGCGTCGGTCATCGGTTCACCCGGCCATGCCGCCAGGCGCTGGCCGGTCAGGCTGGCCGGGTCAACGCCGGTCGCCAGCACCCGGCACAGCGCCCCGGTGAACGGTGCGCCCAGCGCCGCGCAGAAACGCGCCTGCTGTTCAAGGGCGGCGGTGACCTTGCCCGACACAGCCAGGCTCAATCCTCTGGCGCGATGGTGACGGTCAGGCCGTCGAGCGCCGGGGTGAACGCCATCTGACACGACAGGCGGCTGCTTGGCGCCAGATTGTCGGAGGAATCGAGCAGATCGGCTTCGTCGGCACTGGCCGGGCCGGCGCGCGCCATGTCGTCTGCGGCCACATGCACATGGCAGGTGGCGCAGGAACAGCAGCCGCCGCAAAGCGCCAACAGTTCGGCAATGCCGGCATCCTTGATGATTTCCATCACGCTCATGCCGGGGTTGGCCGGCAGAACATGGCTTTGCCCGTCGCGGGTGATCACAGTGATGCTGGCCATCTTGTCCTCGTGGCAGGTTGAATTCTCAAGCCCTGTAGCGGGCCGGCGCGCTTGCCGCTAGGGGATGGCAGAAGCGGAGGAAAAGATGCGCATCGCACACCAGTTTGCCCCACCGATGTCGGCGATGCTTGCCGGCCTGCCCGGCATCACCGCCGCCACCCATATTCCGGTGGAAACCCGTTGGGCGCTGCCGACCGACGTGGATGTGCTGTTCGTGCTGCACGGTCAGGGCCACGACCGGGATGAGGCCAATCAGGCGCCGCGCCCCGCCGGCTGGCCGGGCAATGTAAAGCTGGTGCAACTGGCCAGCGCCGGGGCCGATGATTATCCGCCGTGGCTGTTCGAGGCACCCGCCATCGCCAGCGCATCCGGCACCACCGCCATTCCGATCGGCGAATATGCGCTGGCGGTGATGCTGGCCCATGCCAAGCAACTGGCCAGCATCACGCTGACGGCAGGTCAGGAGTGGCCAGAACGCACCGCCTTCATCGAACAGCCGCTGGCCACCCTGCACGGCCGCACGCTGGGCCTGATCGGCCTGGGCAACATCGCGCGCCAGGTCGGCAAATACGCCCACGCCTTCGGCATGGAGATCATCGCCGCCCGCGCCAGCGCCGCGCCCTCGCCCGATCCCTGGATCCGCACCGCCCCGCTGGATGAGGTGGTGGCCCGCGCCGATCACCTGGTGCTGGCCGCGCCGATCACGCCGGCCACCCAGCATATCCTGAATGCCGATCGCCTGGCGCGGATGAAGGCCAGCGCCCATATCGTCAATGTCGGCCGTGGCGGCCTGATCGATCAGGATGCGCTGCTGGCCGAGCTGGACAAGGGCCGGTTGTGGGCCAGCCTTGATGTCACCGATCCGGAACCCTTGCCGCCCGGCCACCGCCTGCAGGGCCATCCGCGCTGCCGGATCACGCCGCATGTGTCGTGGAGCAACCCCGACATCAACCGCCGCATCATGGAGCGTCTGGTGGAGAATATCCGGCTTCTGGCTGCCGGCGAGCCGCTGCTGGGTGCGATTGCCTGATCGCTGATGAACCTGACCACTCATACGATCCGCAAGGCTGGCTGGGGCCTGGCTGCCGGCCCGCTGCTGCTGCCGGCGCTGGCCATGGCGTTCACCGACGAGATGAACTGGGGGCCGCTGGATTTCGGCGCCGCCGCGCTGCTTCTGGGCGGGATCGGCCTTGGCCTCGAAGGCGTCGCGCGGCTGCAGGGCCGGGCGCGGCTGGCCTTGGCCATCGCCGCGCTGGCAGCAGGTTTTCTGATCTGGGTTGAGCTGGCCGTGGGGATCGTCGGGCCGGGCTGATCCTCAGAAGGGCAGCACCTTGCCCTTCTTGGAGAATTTCAGATAACCGCCGTTCAGGCCGAGCCGCCAGCCAACACCCAGCTTGATCGGCACGATCACGATCTTGTCGCGCTGCAGATAGTTGGCGGTAAAGCCGCCGATCAGATAGGCCTTGCCCTCGGCGGCTGGATAGCGGCGGTACAGGTCTTCGGTGTCGTTGAGATTATACACCAGCGCGAACACCTTCGAACCGTCGCCGCCGATGTCGAAGCCCACCGATGGCCCGGTCCAATGGACTTTCTTCTCGCCTTCGATCTTGTGATACAGCGTACCCGAACCGTAACGCACACCCACGATGATGGCGCCGCCAGCTTCACGGCCAACGATATAGGCGTTGGGCTGGCCGCGATCCTTGAACGTCTTGCGAACGATGTCGGCCAGGCCTTCGGCGCCCTTGCCGAACACGCCTTCAGCTGCGCCCAGCACATCATCTTCGGCATAGGTCGGGCTGGCGCTTGGCGGGGCCGGAGCTGGGGCCGGAGCTGGAGCCGGAGCTGGGGTCGCCTCCTGTGCCAGCACAGGCGCAGCCATCAACATGGCGATCACCCCAAAGCGAACCATCATTCCATCATCTCCCTCGCGTGGCCTGTCATGGCCGCCTGCCCGATCTTGCCTGACCGCTGTTGCCTGAACGCTGTTGCCTGAACCGGGGCTGAGCCGCAATCGGGCACCGAGTCTTTCGCCCGTTCACGAAAGCCTGTTGCCAAGCCCCATGCAGCATGGCTATAGCCTCCGCCTCGCTCGGAGTCGTGGGTGAGTGGCTGAAACCAGTAGTTTGCTAAACTGCCGATCTGGGTAACTGGATCCGAGGGTTCGAATCCCTCCGACTCCGCCACTGAACGAGTGAGAAAAAGCGAAATGGGGCCAGCCGATATAGCGGCCCTTGCCGGGATGTTCGCCAGCGCCCTTCTGGCTGGTTCAATCCTGCCCGCCCAATCCGAAGCCGTGCTGGCCGTGCTGCTGCTGGCCGATCAACAACCTGCGTGGTTGCTGGTGCTGATCGCCACAATCGGCAATGTCGGCGGCGCGGTGATCAACTATGCGCTGGGCCGTTCCGCCGAGGTTTTCCGCCACCGGCGCTGGTTCCCGCTTTCGGCTGCCGGCTGGGAACGCAATGCCGCCTGGTTCAACCGTTTTGGCGTTTGGAGCCTGTTGCTGAGCTGGCTGCCGATCATCGGCGATGGCTTTACCGTTCTGGCCGGCGCGGCGCGCACGCCGTTCCCGCTGTTCC
>NZ_JANPML010000081.1:0-3427 GCF_031422795.1 Sandarakinorhabdus sp. | reverse complement strand
GGCCTGGGCGGCTTCCAGCACCACCGAAAGCCGGTCCAATCGGGCAATCGCCTCGGTCATGTCGGTGTCTTCCAGCTTGGACATGCTGGATTTCAGTTCGAGCTGGCTGCGGTCGAGCCGTTCGGTTTCCGCATCAAGCCGCGCCGCCCGCGCGCCGATCAGGGCCTGGGCGCCGGCCAGAGTGCCGATATGATCATCGACTGCAGCCAACGCTTCGTCCATCGCGGCATCGAAAAACAGCGGCCGTGCTTCTTCCAGACTGTCGGCAAGATGCGCCAGGCTGTCGAAGAAATTGCGCTGGCGCGGTGGTGGCGGCACCTCTGGATCGGGCGGCGGCGCGTTTGGGTCTACCGGTGGCAGCGGTTCCGTCACGCCAAACGCCTCTGGCCCGGTGATGCCGGCGGCGACGCGGCGGCCGATGGTGGCGACTTCTGGCGGCGCGCCCAGCCCGGCCCATGCCGCCAGCCCTTCGGCATCATCGGTATAGGCCGGCGGCGTGCCGACGCCGGCAAACAACGCCTCGCCATCGGCACCGCGCGCTTCGGCCAGCCCTCGTGCGGCGGCGGCCAGCTCGCGCACTTCCAGCGCCAGCACGCGCCGATCGCTGGCATTCAACGTGCCGTTGCGCCCTGCCAGCGCCAGTTCCTTGGCACGAACGGCCAGATCGGCAATCCCGGCCAGCGCCACTTCACTGGCCGAAAGTCGGGCACTGGCGGCATCCATGGCGCGGCGCTGCACTTCGGCACCCTGGTGGGCGCGGCGCAGCGTGGCGATGCGGGCAAAGGCGATGGCATCGTCACCGGGCTTCTGCAGTTTCTTGCCGGTGCTGATCTGCTCTTGCACCATGGCCAATTGCTCTGAAAGCCCTTTCAGGCGGCGGACGGCGGCATCATGGCCAACCCGGGCGGAAAGCGGCGGAATCACCGGGTAAGCCCAAGAATCTGATCAAACAGGTCGCGCGCCACGCCGATCACCTGGGCGTTGGCGCGATAGGCGGCCTGCAAACGCGTGAGCTCGGCGGCTTCCCTTTCCAGATCGACTGCCGACACTGCATCATTGGCGCGGGCGGTGTCTTCCTTGAGGCTGGCGGCCGCGGCTTCCAGTCGCCTGGCGTCCGATACGCCGGCACCGATGCCGGCCAGATCGCCCTCCAGCACCGCCTCGATCGTGCCATTGGGGCCGGGCTGGGCCCGCAGCCGCCCCAGATCGAGCAGGTTGCGATTATCTTGGCTGCCCGCCGGGGTTGGGGCAATGCGGAACAGATCGCCCTCCGCGCTCGATGCGGGAATGCGAAAGCGCAACGCAGGCCCTTCGATCAGGCTGCCATCTGCCGGCACGGTGGCCAGCAGGTTGACACCGGTGGGATCGCGGATTTCGGCCAACCCGCCGGCAATGATCGTGATCCGCCACGGCGGCGGCGTGATGTCACCGCCGGGAAGGGCCAGGGCAGCGGCATCGTCGAAAATCTCGGGCAGCCCGCGCGCGGCATTGGTGGGCAGGCCGTCGATCTGCCGGCGCGCGGCGGCGGCCACTTCAGTTGGCTGCAACGGTCGCAGGCTCAGGCCCCGTGCGCCGCCAAGCGGTTCAATGGTCCATTGGTCGCCGCCCACCCAGCCGTTGCCGATGGTCACGGTCAGCCCGTCGAGCAGCAGCGGGGACGTGCCGGTGATGCTGGCGCTGTTGTCGGTGCGGGCCAGCGTGAAACCGCCGGCTTCGGCAATCAGGCGATAGCCGCCGGCAAAGGGCGTGGCGCCGTCGGCCAGCACCACATCCACCGGCGCCTGGCCGGCATTGGCCTTGCCCACGGTGGTGCGGGTGGCGGTGGTGGCAAAGATCGCCTGTCCCGGCTGCCCGGCTGCGTCGATGCCTTGGCTATGCCAGTTGTTGACCAAGGTGGCAAAGCTGCCGGCGCTGCCATCCAGCGCGGCGCGGGCGCGGGCGATCTGCCCGCTGGCTTCCAGCAGGCCCGCCAACCGGCCCGACGCTGGCAGCCGCAGCGGCACGGGCGCATGATCCGGATCGAGCAGCACGGATTGACCATCCGGTGCAACCCCGATGCGGCTGCTGTTGCCAGCCTTGGGCACCAGCAGCACGGCAGAAGGCCCGGAACCGAGCTTGACCTCGACCACGCCGCGCGGGCCTTCATTCACGCTGATACGCACTTCATTGGCCAAATCAGCCAGCAGGCGATCGCGGTTGTCGAGCAGGCCGGCTGCCGCCACGTCGCCATCATCGCCGCGCCGCAGCGCCTCGTTCACCCGCACCAGCGCCGCAGCCAGATCGTTGACGCGGCGGGTGGACAGGCCGGCTTCGGCGCGAATATCGCCGTCTAGTTGCTCCATATCGCGGCCGTGGCCGGCAAACGCCGCGGCGGCATCTTCGGCGGCATCCAGAAACACGATGCGCGCGGCAGGCTGGGTGGGGGCGGCGGCCAGACGGGTTGCGGCATCAAAAAAGCCACCAACTCGGCCCACCACATCGGCGGTGGTGGCCAGTGATTCCAGTCGCTGCAGCCAGTCCAGCCGCGCCGCCAACCGGGATTGATCGCCGCTGGCGCCGCGCGCCGCGTTGGCCTTCAGCGCATCGACATCGCGCACCAGCGCCGCCGCGCGCACCCCGGCGCCGCTCATCGGCGCGCGCTCGAACGGCCCGCCGCTGCCAGCCGGCTGCGTGGCCAGCACGATCCGACGCCGCACAAATCCGGGCGTATCGGCGTTGGCCACATTGTCGCCGGTGGCATTCAGCGCCTTCTGGAAGGCCAGCACGCCGGAACGGCCGAGCGCCAACAAATCCATCATTTGGCTGCCTCCCTGGCCAACAGCTGCGCCAGGCCGAGCGGTGCGGCGCTGGCGATGGCACGACCGCGCTGTTCGTCGATATGATCGCGCACGGTGTCGTTGCTGCCCATCAGATCGTCGCCCAGTTTGGCAGCGCGGGCGGTTTTCAGCAGGCGGGTGACGAGCAGGGCTTCGAATTCCTGCCCCGCCTTGGCTGCTGCCTTGGCATCATCGGCCTTGGCGGCCAGCGGCAGGCCTTGCGCGGTGAGGGGCCTGATCTCCATCAGATCACCACCAGTTCTGCTCTGAGTGCGCCGGCGGCCTTGAGGGCTTCGAGGATGGCAACGAGATCGCCCGGCGCTGCACCCAGTGCGTTCACGGCGTCGATGATTTCACCCAGCTTCGCGCCCGGCGCGAACAGGTTCATGCGGGTTTCCGCTTCGCCGGCTTCCACGGTGGATTGCTGGGTGACCACGGTCTGGCCGCGTCCGAACGGGCCGGGCTGGCTGGCTTGCTGGTTTTCCGTCACCCGCACCGTCAAATTGCCGTGGGCAACGGCGGCGGGCAGGATGCGGACTTCGCCTGAAATCACTACTGTGCCGGTGCGGGCATTGACGATCACCTTGGCGGCGGGCGGCTGCAGCGCCACG
>NZ_JANPML010000080.1:0-11061 GCF_031422795.1 Sandarakinorhabdus sp. | reverse complement strand
CAGATACATGATCAGCGTCGGGGCCACGCCAAAAGCCGTCACGTCTGACAGCGAATCCAGTTCGGCGCCAAAGCGGCTGGTGCCCTTCAGCAACCGGGCAATCCGGCCATCAATCCCGTCCAGCACGGCCGCCAGCACGACGGCGCCCACAGCCTTTTCCCATTCCCCACCAATGGCAAAGCGCACGCCGGTCAGGCCGACACACAGCGCCAGCACGGTCACGGCATTGGGCACCACCGCACGCAGCGGGATGCCACGGCGGCGGGGAAGATCAGGCGCGCTCATCGCGGCATCAGCTGATCGCCGGGCTTCATTGGGCCTGCGCACCGTGCATCAGCGGCGCACCCTTCACCGCCAGCACGGTTTCTCCGGCAATGGCGCGCTGGCCCACGGCCACCGCCGCCACATAGCCGGCCGGCAGGAACACATCGACGCGGCTGCCAAAACGGATCAGGCCAAAACGTTCACCCACCTTCAATGCCTGGCCAACATCTACCCACTTCATGATGCGCCGCGCCACCAGGCCGGCGATCTGGGTGAAGGCGACGCGCATACCGCTGGCATCTTCGATCACGAAATACTGGCGCTCATTCTCTTCGCTCGCCTTGTCGAGATCGGCGTTGAGAAACTTGCCCGGCACATAGACGATGCGGGTCAACCGCCCGGCGATGGGCGCCCGGTTCACATGCACATCAAACACGTTCATGAACACGGTCACGCGCGTCACCAGGCCATCGCCCAAGCCGCCTTCGCCCAGCAATTGACGCGGCACCTCGACATTGGTGATCAGGCTGACCAGCCCATCGGCCGGCGACACGATGAGATTATCGCCCAGCGGCGTTACCCGCACGGGATCGCGGAAGAAGGCCGCCACCCAGATGGCAATGCCGAGCAACACAAAGCTCAGCGCCGTCCATTCCAGCACCAGGCCGCTGAACAGCACGGCCGCGAGCGCGATCGCAAGGAACTTGCGGCCTTCGGGGTGCATATCGGGCAGGCGATATTTGGCGCTTTCGCCGGGCACCAGCGGCAGCGGGCCGGCCGGCACTTCGGGCAGTGGTGGCAGTTGCGCGGCTGGCAGCTGCGGTTCGGCCTCCGGCGTTACCTTCAGCGCGTTCAGCTCGGCCTCGAGTTCCTCGATGGTCAGCTTCTTGTCAGGATCAGTCATGCTCGCTGCTTTAGCCTCGTCATACGCCACTTGGCAATTCATCGTGGATTGCGCCCGGCTGAACGATGCGCCACAGGGCTGCCATGATCCAATCCCTGCTGCTGTTCTGTGGTTCCCGCCCTGGCCATGATCCGGCCCATGCCGAACTGGCTGCCGGCTTCGGTGCCCTGTGTGCGGCGCGCGGCGTCACAATGGTGTACGGCGGTGGCCGCGTTGGCCTGATGGGGGTCGCCGCGCGCGCCTGCATGGCCGGCGGTGGCCGCGTGATTGGCATCATCCCGCGCCTGCTGATGACCACCGAAATCGCGCAGGATGGCCTGGACGAACTGCACGTTGTCGAGACGCTGCACGAGCGCAAGGCCTTGATGCACAGGCTTTCCGACGCCATCATCGCCTTGCCCGGCAGCATCGGCACGCTCGACGAGCTGTTCGAAAGCCTGACCTGGCGCGAGCTGGGCATCCACGACAAGCCGATCTGGGTGCTGGGCAGCAATGACTATTGGGAACCGCTCACGGCCTTGCTTACCCATATTGGCGATGCGGGGTTTGGCCCGGCGCATCTGGGCCAGTTGGCCGAACCACTTGCCGACCTTGCCGCCCTGTCGGAAAAGCTTGGCGACGCCCATCACGGTAACCGTTGACCACTGCCGCTCCGAACCCCTAGAACGCTGCTACATTCCGCCGCACAATTTTCAGGAAGCAAAGATGCCCAAGATCAAGGTCGAAAACCCCGTTGTCGAGCTGGACGGCGACGAAATGACCCGGATCATCTGGCAGTGGATCCGCGAACAGCTGATCCTGCCCAATCTGGACATCGATCTGCATTACTACGATCTCGGCATGGAAAGCCGTGACGACACCAACGACAAGATCACGGTGGAATCCGCCAATGCGATCAAGGAGTTCGGCGTTGGCGTGAAGTGCGCGACCATCACGCCCGACGAAGCCCGCGTGAAGGAATTCGGGCTGAAGCGGATGTGGAAATCGCCGAACGGCACCATTCGCAACATCCTGGGCGGCGTCGTGTTCCGCGAACCCATCGTCATCAAATCGGTGCCGCGCCTGGTGCCGGGCTGGACCGATCCGATCGTCATCGGCCGCCACGCCTTTGGTGACCAGTATCGCGCCACCGATTTCAAGGTGCCCGGCCCCGGCAAGCTGATCATGCGTTGGGAAGCGCAGGACGGTTCGAGCAGCATCGAAGAAGAAGTGTTCGAATTCCCGTCGGCCGGCGTTGCCATGGGCATGTACAACCTTGACGATTCGATCCGCGATTTCGCCCGCGCCTGCTTGAACTTTGGCCTCGATCGCGGCTGGCCGGTCTATCTGTCGACCAAAAACACCATTCTGAAAGCCTATGACGGCCGCTTCAAGGATTTGTTTGAGGAAGTTTACACCAACGATTTCAAGGCACAATATCGCAAGGCTGGCATTGTGTACGAACATCGCCTGATCGACGATCTGGTGGCGTCGGCCCTGAAATGGTCGGGCAAGTTCGTCTGGGCCTGCAAGAATTATGACGGCGATGTGCAGTCCGACATGGTGGCGCAGGGCTATGGCAGCCTGGGCCTGATGACCAGCATCCTGCTGACGCCCGATGGCAAGACGGTGGAGGCCGAAGCTGCCCACGGCACCGTTACCCGCCACTATCGCATGCACCAGGAAGGCAAGCCGACCAGCACCAACCCGATCGCCAGCATCTTTGCCTGGACCGGCGGCCTGAAGCATCGCGGCAAGCTGGACAACACCCCGATGGTGACCAGATTTGCCGAAACGCTGGAGCGCGTCTGCGTTGAAACCGTGGAATCGGGCGCCATGACCAAGGATCTGGCGCTGCTGATCGGCCCGGATCAGGCCTGGATGACGACGGAGAAATTCTTCGAAACCGTTCGCGCCAACCTGGATGCCGCGATCGTCAAGGGCCTGTAACAGCCCGGCTTAAGCCAGCAGTTGCAGTGCCGCTGCCAGCCCGTCGTCGCTATCCGGCACGATCACATTGGGCAGCAATCGGTCACGGCGCTGACCGGTGATGTCGAACACCGGTTCGGCGCTGTATTGCAGCGTGATGCCAGTGCGATCGAGGCGCAGCGGGAACACCGCGGCCCCCAATCCCATCATCGGTTGGCCAACAATGCGGGCGCCGCACACCGCCCGCATGCCCATTGGAAAACCTTCCGCCATGCTGGCAGACCAGCGATCCACCACCACAATCACCGGCAAACTGCACAAGGGCCCACGCGGATCGACATATTCTGTCCAGGCCGCGCCAAGCCCTTCCCCTTGCCGCCGCCGCATGCGGGCGTAGGGCCGGCGTTCAGCTGTGAAGCGGCCCATGATCGGGCGGGCCACAGCGGTGTCGCCACCGCCATTGCCGCGCACATCGATCACCAGGGCCGCCGCCCCGGCCAGCGCCGCCAGCGCGGCATCGAACTGCGCCACCACCGCGCTGTCGGCAAAACTTCGGATCGTGATGATGCCAATCCTGCCATCTTGGCGCTGTTCCAACTGGGGCAGATCGGGTTGATCATTCGACAGCAGCTGCACTTGCCCCAACCGCGCCAGCGTCAACCGGCGCACGCTGCTGCCTTTCATACCCGCCACGGCCTGGCCCAGCGCATAGCGCCAGGCTTCCGGGTCGGGCCGCCGTTGACACACGGGGGCCAGACGCCGGGCAACCACGGCAAGCGGTTCACCTTTGACGTGCGTGATGATGTCGCCCACTCTGATGCCAGCGGTTGATGCTGCCGATGGCGACAACAAGGCTCGCACCCGCGCACCTGCCGGCGTTGCTTCCACATCAAGATCCAGTGGCGGGTATCGCGGCGTTCCGGCCGGCGGGTTCCACAGATGCGTGTGCGGATCAAACAGGCACGAAAGCGCCCGTTCGACGATCCGGGCGAACTGTTCGTCATCGGCAGCGGCCACGGCCTGCAGGCGGAATCGTTGGCGCACGGCACCCCAATCCACGGGTTTTTCGGCAAGATAGGCATAGCGATCCCGCAGCGTTTCCCAGAATTCATCGAAATCCTGGGCATGGCGAGTGTCGGTCGCGGCGGCGGCGGCCACCAGGGGCATCGCCGCCAGGCCGGCTGCCACGGCCCGGCGCGAGAAGGGTGTTTGCGTCATAATCCGAACGTGACAGGCAAGGCCGCTGCCGGCAAGGTGATGCCCATGGCGCTCAATCTGGAATCCACTGCCTTCAAGGATATGGTGCTCGTGCTGGGCGCCGCCGGGCTGGTGATCCCTGCCTTTGCAGCACTGCGCATTTCGCCGGTGATCGGCTTCATCCTGATCGGCGTGGCCGCCGGGCCGTTCGGGCTGGGCCAGTTACCGGGGCTGGATTGGCTGCAATTGTCCAATCCGGAAGCGCTTGCAGCGCCTGCGGAATTGGGCGTCGCGCTGCTGTTGTTCGCGCTCGGGCTGGAATTGAGCCTCGATCGCATCCGGACAATGCGCAGCATGATCCTGGGGCTGGGCAGCCTGCAACTGCTGATCTGCGGCGCCTTGATTGCCGGCCTGCTGGTTCTGGCCGGGTTGCCGCTGCCGGCCGTGGTGGCGGTGGCCGGTGCGTTGGCGCTGTCATCCACGGCGGTCGGCCTGCAATTGCTGTCTGCCGGCGGCCACATCAACAGCCAGGTCGGCCGCAAGGCGGTGGGCATCCTGCTGTTTCAGGATTTGGCGCTGGCGCCGATCCTGCTGCTGGTGGGGGCCAGCGGCGGCGGCGATTTCGGGCGCAGCCTGATCATCGGCATCGGCGCCCTGCTCGGCATTGCGCTGTTTGCCCGCCACGTCGTCCCGCCGCTGTTCCTGCAGGCGGCGCGCACCCGGCGTTCCGAATTGTTTCTGGCCGCCGCGCTGGTCGTGCTGATCGGTTCGGCGGCCACGGCGGCACTGGCCGGCCTGTCACCGGCGGTGGGCGCGCTCATGGCCGGGCTGATGCTTTCCACCAGTGATTATCGCCGCCAGATCGAAGCGGCGATCCAACCCTTTGAAGGCCTGTTGCTGGGGGTGTTCCTGATCTGGGTGGGCAGCGGGCTCGATCTGGCCGCCATCGCCGCCGATCCGTGGCCGGTGCTGGCCGGAACAGCCGCCGTGCTCAGCATCAAGGCCGTCGCCGTCTATGCCCTGCTGCGCCTGCGCGGCAGCCGGCGCGGCGTGGCCGGCCATGTCGCGCTGCTGCTGGCCAGCCCATCGGAAACCAGCCTGATCGTGCTGGCAGCGGCCACTTCGGCCGGGCTGATCGGCGGCACCACGGCGCAAACGGCGCTGGCGGTGGCATCGCTCACCCTGGCGCTGGCGCCGCTGCTGGGCCTGGCGGGCGCCCAGCTGGAAGCCCGGGCCAGCGAAGAACGCGAGGAACCGGCCGCCGACCGCGCCGCCGGGCAAACCGTGCTGATCGGCTATGGCCGCGTTGGCCGGCTGGTGGCGCAGATGCTGGACATGCATGGCCAGGCCTGGATTGCGGTCGACAGCGACCCCGACGAAGTGCAACGCCTGCGCCGCGCCGGCAAGCCGGTGATCTATGGCGACGCCCGCCGCCCCGAACTGCTGGACCGGCTGAAACTGGATCAGGCCCGCGCCGTGGTGCTGACCATCGACGACATGCGGATGCTCGATCTGCTCGTTCGCCGCATCCGGGCCAGCCATCCCGATCTGTGCATCGTCGTGCGCGCCCGCGATGCCGAACATGCCGGCGCGCTTTATGCGGTTGGCGCCACCGATGCCGTGCCCGAAACCGTGGAAAGCAGCCTGCAACTGGCCGAAGCGGTGCTGGTTGATCTGGGCGTGCCGATGGGGCCCGTCATCGCCTCGGTCCACGAAAAGCGCGACGAATTGCGCTCGCAGATCAAGGCTGGAATCAAGAGAAGCAGCGGCGTCATCCCCAAACGCCCACCGCTGCGCAGCCTGCGCGGCACGCCGGCCAAACGCGACTAATCGGGCTTGCGCCACATCATGATGTGGAAATTCGGCACGCGGTTATAGCGGTCGCGCTTGTCGGCTGGGCCGCCAGTGGCCGGCGGTTCGTCGAAATGCGTCAGCGTCAGGCCGTGGCCGAGCAGCGCCTGCATGTAGCGCTTCAAAGGCCGGTGATGGTTGATGATATCAACGCCCTGCCACGCCGTCCGGCGCGGGCGCTCTTCCAGATAATGATCAATGGGGAAGCTGGCTTCACCGATCAGCGGTTTCAACCAGCCCAGATGCGTGGCCGCCGTGTTGAACGACGTCAGATTGGCGATCAGCAGGTCGCCGCCGGGGCGGATCGCCGCCACGATCCGCGCCAAGGCCGCATCCAGATCGGGCATGTCGATCAGCGACAGATAGCAGACCGCCATGTCATGGCCGCCCGGTGCAATTGCCATGGTTTCGGCATCCGCCACACGGTAGTCGCCACCGGAATGCAGGGCCTGCGCCTGCTGGATCAGGGTCACAGCCGGATCGATGCCCGTAGTTGCAATGCCGCGCGAGGCCAGCATCCGGCAAAACCGCCCCTCACCGCAGCCAACATCCAGCACGCGGGCCGGCGCGCGTTCATCCACCAGCGCCAGCATCGGCGCATCGAGCACATGAACGCGGCCGAAATCGCCGCTTTCACCCTGAATGGCGATCCACGCCGCTGCCGAGGCTTCCCACTCTGTGCTCATCACGCCGCTCCTCCATCCGGGGCGCGGCGTGTGAACGGTCAGGCGCGAAAGGTCAACCCAGCGCAGCCTTCACAGCAGCAATCGCATCGTCCGCCTTGTCGGCATCCGGGCCGCCGGCTTGCGCCATGTCGGGCCGGCCACCGCCGCCCTGCCCGCCCAGTGCCGCCGCTGCGACACGCACCAGATCGACCGCCGAGCGCGTCGCCACCAGATCGTCGGTCACGCCAACCGCCACGCTGGCGCGGCCTTCGTTCACCGCCACGATTGCCACGATGCCGCTGCCCAGCGCCTGCTTGGCTTCGTCCACCAGGCCGCGCAGTGCCTTGGCTTCCAGGCCGTCAAGCACCTGGCCCTGGAAGGCGATGCCATTGACCATTTCCGGGCCGGCCTTGGCGCCAGCAGGTCCAGCCAGCGCCAGCGCCTTTTTGGCATCGGCCAGTTCACGCTCGAGCCGCTTGCGATCATCGATCAGGGTGGCAAGCCGCGCCGGCACTTCTTCGGGCCGGGCCTTGATGGCGGCAGCGGCTTCCAGCAGCAGCGCTTCGCGTTCGTTGAGGTAGTCGCGCGCGGCAACACCGGTCTTGCCTTCGATACGGCGCACGCCGCTGGCCACGGCGCTTTCGCCGGTGATCTTGAGCAGGCCGATATCACCCAGCGCTTCGGCATGAGTGCCGCCGCACAGTTCGACCGAATAAGTGTCGCCACCGTCGTCTGCACCCATCGAAAGGACGCGCACTTCCTCGCCGTATTTCTCGCCAAACAGCGCCATGGCGCCGGCTTCGATGGCGGCGTCCGGCGTCATCAGCTTGGTCGAAACCTGGCGATTGCCCAGGATCTGGGCGTTCACATCGGCTTCCACTTGCGCCAGTTCGGCCGGCGTCATCGCCTTCTGGTGTGAATAGTCAAAGCGCAGATAATCCTCACCGACGTAACTACCCTTCTGGGTGACATGCGTGCCGAGCCGGCGACGCAGCGCGGCGTGCAGCAGGTGGGTGGCGCTGTGGGCGCGGCGATGGGCACCGCGCTGCGGGGCATCCACGTCCAGCTTCACGACATCACCCACCGACAGCGGCCCGGCGGTCAGCGTCACGTCATGCAGGTGCAGCTTGCCCAGTGCCTTGCGCGTGTCAGCCACGCGCGCGGTCAGGCCATCGCCCCAGCTGATGCTGCCGCCATCGCCGGCCTGGCCGCCGCTTTCGGCATAGAAAGGCGTCTGGTTGGTGACGACAACGATCTTTTCACCAATTTTGGCAGTCTCTTGGCGCTTGCCGTCCTTCACCAGCGCGACGACCTTGGCTTCGCCGGTCAGGCTGGTGTAGCCGGTGAATTCGCTAGCGCCTTCCGCTTCGACAATGTCGAACCACACCGCCGCATCCTTGGCTTCACCGGAACCGCTCCACGCGGCACGCGCCAAACGGCGCTGTTCAGCCATGGCGGCATCGAAACCGGCCCGATCAACCGCAATGCCGCGGGCGCGCAGGGCGTCTTCGGTCAAATCATAGGGGAAGCCGAACGTGTCATAGAGCTTGAAGGCCACATCACCCGGAAGCGTGCCACCGGCGGAAAGCTTTGCGGTCGCCTCTTCCAACAGGCCCAACCCGCGCTCCAGCGTCTGGCGGAAACGGGTTTCTTCCAGCTTCAGCGTTTCCTCGATCAGCGCCTGCGCGCGGCCAAGTTCCGGGAAGGCCTGGCCCATGGTGGCCATCAGCGCCGGCACCAATTGGTGCATCAACGGTTCCTTCGAGCCCAGCAGATGGGCGTGGCGCATGGCGCGGCGCATGATCCGGCGCAGCACATAGCCGCGGCCTTCGTTGGCCGGCAGCACGCCATCGGCAACCAGGAAACCCGACGAACGCAGGTGATCGGCGATGACGCGGTGCGAGGCGCGGGCTTCAGCGGTCAGCGCTTTGCCCACCTTGTCCTCGCTGGCGGCGATCAGCGTCTTGAATGTGTCGGTTTCATAATTGTCGTGCACGCCCTGCAGCACGGCGGCAACGCGCTCCAGCCCCATGCCGGTATCGATGCTGGGGCGCGGCAGGTTCAGGCGGGTGTCGCGATCGACCTGCTCATACTGCATGAACACCAGGTTCCAGATCTCGACAAAACGATCGCCGTCCTCATCCGGGCTGCCGGGCGGGCCACCGGGGATATGATCGCCGTGATCGTAGAAGATTTCCGAACAAGGCCCGCACGGACCGGTATCGCCCATTGACCAAAAATTGTCGTTGGTGGCGATGCGGATGATCTTGTCGTCGGACAGGCCGGCGATCTTCTTCCACAGGGCGGCGGCTTCATCATCGGTGTGATAAACGGTGACGCACAGCCGGTTCTTGTCCAGGCCCCACTCGCGGGTGAGCAGATCCCAGGCCAGCGTGATCGCCTGTTCCTTGAAGTAATCGCCGAACGAGAAATTGCCCAGCATTTCAAAGAAGGTGTGGTGGCGGGCGGTGTAGCCCACGTTATCCAGATCATTGTGCTTGCCACCGGCGCGCACGCATTTCTGGCTGCTGGCGGCCTGCGTGTAGGGCCGCGATTCAAGCCCGGTGAAGACATTCTTGAACGGCACCATGCCGGCGTTGACGAACATCAATGTCGGATCATTCTGCGGCACCAGCGGCGCCGACGGCACCACCATGTGACCCGCCTTGGCGAAGTGATCGAGAAAGCTTTTGCGAATGTCGTTCGTCGAGATCATGGGATGAGCGCTTAACGCCGCGAAGCGCCAGCGTAAAGGCCGGCTTGAACCGACGCATCAGGCGGAATAGCTCATCATGCTGACGCCGACGCCCTCGCGGGCCGCCGGCGGAAAATCAGGCCCGCGCTGTCACCAGCCATATGGCACCCGCCAGCCGCACCTGGCCATCATGCAGATGGGGTTGCAGCGCTTCGGCAAGGATCGTCTTGGCGGCATCGCCAATGCCAGCTTCACGCACGGCCTTGGCGGCGGGGCCAATGCGCATATTGAACTGCACGGCACTGGCGATCGGATCATCGCCTTCGCCAACCAGCATTTCAAAGGGCAGGCTGTGAAAGGCGAGATCCTGCCAACCGGCGGCTTCCAGCAGCGTGGCGACGCGCGCCGCATCGGCAAAGGCGAACGGGCCGGGCGCGAGCGGATCGATGGGCGGATTGGCGGGCAACAGATGCGCCAGCGCTGTCATCGGCAAGGTGGCCCACAGATTGCGCGCCGCCGGCTGCCAGCAGGCAAAAACCAGACGGCCGCCCGGCGCGGCAAGCGCGTGCAGATTGGCAAAGGCGGCGCCCGGATCGTTGAAGAACATCACGCCAAAACGCGACAGGATGAGATCGAAGCCGGTTTCTTCGGCCCAGGTCGCCGCGTCGGCGGCGATGAATTCGGCTTCGCTGAGCAGCGCCGCGGCGCGTTCGCGGGCGCGGGCCAACAGCGGTTCCGACACATCGAGGCCGATGGCGTGGCCGCCCTCGCCTACCACCGCGTCCATCGCCAGCGTGGTTTCGCCGGCACCGCAGCCAATATCCAGCACCAGTTCACCGGGCTGCGGTGCCGCGGCGGCCAGCAGAGCCGAGGTGACTGGAGTCAGCGCCAGATCCATGCGCTCCTGCATCAGCACCCAGGTCTCACCAACCTTGCTGTTCCAATATTCAATCTGTTCGGCGTTGCTCATGGGATAGGCTCCGAGCGAGTTTCGTCATTCCTGCGCGGGGTTGCAGCCAAGGTCAATCGGCACCGGCCAACAAGCAACGGGGCAGCCCTTGTGGAGCCGCCCCGTCAACAGTGGGAACTGGTTGGCAGGATGTGCTTATACTTCGTCGTCGCCGACGTCGTCATCTGCCGACGGACCGACCAGAAGCGCTTCGGAAATACCCGAAGCATTGTCACGGATGATCTTCTCGATCTTCGCCATGGTTTCCGGGTTTTCCTTGAGATACTTCTTGGAATTCTCCCGGCCCTGGCCGATGCGAATGCTGTCGTGGCTGAACCACGCACCCGACTTTTCGATCACGCCGGCCTTGACGCCCAGATCGAGAATTTCGCCGATCTTGGAAATGCCTTCGCCGTACATGATGTCGAATTCGACCTGCTTGAACGGCGGCGCCACCTTGTTCTTCACCACCTTCACCTTGGTGGTATTGCCCACGATATCGTCGCGGTCCTTGATCTGGCCGGTGCGGCGGATGTCGAGGCGCACGGAGGCATAGAATTTCAGCGCGTTGCCGCCCGTCGTGGTTTCCGGGTTGCCGTACATCACGCCGATCTTCATGCGCAGCTGG
>NZ_JANPML010000079.1:0-4754 GCF_031422795.1 Sandarakinorhabdus sp. | reverse complement strand
GTGGCGCGGCTGGCGGCGCTGGAAGGCATGGACCTTGACGACATGCGCGACCTGCGGCGCACGATGACCTTCACCTATAATCTCACCCCCGGCACGGTGATCGTGGCCAGCCCGGACTATATCAACATCATGGTGGTGATGCCGCGCGGCGTGAATGAAACCTGGGTCGAGGATTTCATGCTGATCCCGGAACCGCCGCGCGATGAAAAGGCAGAACGGCATTGGGCGAAAAGCTGGGCGCTGCTGGATGGCGCCGTGTTCGGTGCCGAGGATTTTCGCGCCGCCGCGCTGGGCCATGAGGGGCTGACGTCGGGCGCGGTCGATCATGTGCTGATCGGCGGGCTGGAACAGGGCATCGGCACGCATTACGACACACTTGCCGGGCTGATGGCCGAATAGGCCGGGTTTTTCAGCGGCGGCCCCTTGCAAATGCGTGTCGCAATCCTAACACAGTAGCAAGCAGACGCCGCTGCTGATAGGCTGGCGCGTCAACAGGTGAGGATACGCATGTCGGAAGAAGTCGCCATCAAGCTGGAAGCCCCTGTTGCGGTGAGCGCCATTGCGCCCGCCAAGGCTGCGGGCCTGGTGCCCCTGAAGGATCAGGAAAAGGCCGCGCTTGAAACCAAGGTGGAAGCCTTCATCGACGAACTGGTGGCGATCGATGCCTCCAGCCCGGAATTCGGCAAGAAAGTTGATGCGCTGGCCAATCTGGGCGCGACCGAAATTGCCCGCGCTGCTGCCCAGTCCAACCGCTTTCTTGATCGGCCGACCCGCGCCATCAACAAGGAAACCGGGATTGGTGCCGATCTCGTGTCGCTCCGCAAGATCGTCGAGGATCTTGATCCCGGCAAGAATGGCAAGCTGCAGGGCCGCAAGAAGCTGTTTGGCCTGATCCCGTTCGGCGGTGACAAATTGCGGTCGTATTTTGACAGCTACAAGAGCGCGCAAGGCAATATCAACGCCATCCTGGGCGCGCTGAAAAGCGGCAAGGATGAGCTGCTGAAAGACAATATCGCCGTTGACGACGAGCGCACCAAGCTGTGGGACGCGATGGGCAAGCTGGAACAGATGGTCCACATGTCCAAGGTGCTCGACGCCAAGCTGGAAGAGCGGGCGACCGATCTGGATGTCGTTGATCCGGCCAAGGCCAAGGTCATCCGCGAAAATGCGTTGTTCTATGTGCGACAGCGCACCCAGGATCTGCTGACCCAGCTGGCTGTATCGGTGCAGGGCTATCTGGCGCTCGATCTGGTCAAGAAGAACAATATCGAACTGATGAAGGGCGTGGACCGCGCCAGCACGACGACGGTGAGCGCGCTGCGCACCGCGGTGACCGTGGCCGAAGCCATGACCAACCAGAAACTGGTGCTGGAACAGATCACCTCGTTGAACACCACGACGGCGGGCATCATCGATTCCACTGGCGAACTGCTGAAAACCAACACCGCCACCATCCACGAACAGGCGGCGGCCTCCACCATCCCGGTGGAAACGCTGCAGCGCGCCTTCCAGAACGTTTATCAGACGATGGACGCCATCGACAATTTCAAGCTGAAATCGCTGGAAGCGATGAAGACCACGGTCGACACGCTGTCGGTCGAGGTCGAGAAGAGCCGGGCCTATGTGGCGCGGGCGCAAGGCCAGGCTGAAGCCCAGAATGCCGGGCCGCAGAACAGCCTTTCTGCCCTGAACTGAGATGGCAACAGGCGCTCCTTTCGACGAGGCGGAAGCCCGGCGGCGCCGGCTGGCGCGGGCCGAAGCCATGCAGATGGCGCGCAGCCGGCGCTGGGAAAAGCGCAAGGCCAACATGGCGACGCGGGTAACGCGCGGCATGATGACCTTTGGCGCCATGCTGGCGGCGCTCACCGTTTATGGCTGGGTGTCGGGCGGGCTGGGCATTGGCCTGTTCCTGCTGGCGCTGCTGCTGCTGCCGATGGCCGGCATTGGCGGCATGCTGCTGCCGGTGGGCGGGCCGGATGCCGACGATATCGACAAGGCACCGCCAGCCGAACTGCCAGCGATTACCGAGGCGTTTCTGGATCGCCAGCGCAAGCAACTGCCGCGCCTGGCTGCGCCGCAACTGGATGCGATTGCAGTGCAGCTGGCGGCGCTGGAAAAACAGCTGGCCCGTGTGCCCGCCGATCACCCGGTCGCACAGGACATTGGCCGCCTGCTTGGCAATCATCTGCCCGAACTGGTTGACCGTTATACCCGCATCCCGCCGCTGCAGCGCACCGGCCTGGTCGAACACGACGGCCGCACCCCCGAAGCCACGGTGATGGACGGGTTGAAGACGGTCGAAGCCGAATTGGCACGCGCTTCGGCGACATTGGCCGAAAGCGACCGCGACGGGCTGCGGGTGCAGGGCAAGTTTCTGGAAGCGCGTTACAACGAAGGCCAATAGCGCGACATGACAAGCCGCCGCTGACCTGATAGTCTGCGCCGCAGGGTCGTATCCTTTGGTGGGGAGGTAAGGCCATGTCTTTGCTGTCGATTGTGATCAAGGCGCTGGATGCGTTCGATCTGGACGATGATATCAACCGGTTCGTGATCGACCGGACCGTGAATGTCACCCGCAACCGCCCGCATCCGTGGTCGACCAGGCATGATTATATCAGTTGGTCCGGCCTGACGGATCGCACCTATAATGCGCGGTTGCTGCCGGCCAAGCCGCCCTCCGGAGACGGGCGGGGCACCAGTCGGCCGCCGCTGGATCAGGTCGCGGCGCTGTTTGCACGGCTGCCCGGCACCAACCAGCGCCTGTGCGTGAAATCGACCGGGCTGTTCCCGGCCTTCGCGCAATATCTTACCGATGGCTTCATCCGCACCATGTTGCACAATGATGATGCCAAGGAAGATCGCCGCCGCACGACATCGAACCACGAGATTGACCTGTCGCCGCTGTATGGCCGCACCGAAACGCAGACACTGGCGCTCAGGGCGGGCAACGGTGGCCGGCTGAAAAGCCAGCTGCTGAACGGCGAGGAATATTCGCCTTTCCTGTATGGCGCCGATGGTGCGGTGAAGCCGGAATTTGCCGGGCTCGACCTGCCGTTGGGCCTGAAGAACGTGACGCCGGCCGGCAAGGCCACGCTGTTTGCCGTGGGCGGTGACCGGGTGAACGCCGTGCCGCAGACCGCGATGCTGAACACGCTGTTCCTGCGCGAACATAATGGGGTGGCGGCGATGCTGGCCAAGGACAATCCGGCCTGGGACGATGATCGCCTGTTCGAAACGGCGCGCAACATCCTGATCGTGATGTTCATCAAGATCGTGGTTGAGGAATATATCAACCACATCAACACCACCGAATTCAAGCTGCAGTGCGATCCAAAAGTGGCCTGGCGGGCGAAGTGGAACCGGCCCAACTGGATGACGGCGGAGTTCAGCCTGCTGTATCGCTGGCATGGGCTGGTGATGGAAAACGTGACCTGGGGTGACAAGGCGCATCCCGGCAACTCGACATTGCTCAACAACAGCCTGCTGCTGGGCAGCGGCCTGGCCGATAGCTTCGTCAACACCGCTGCCAACCGCACCGCCAGCCTGGGACTGGAAAACGCCGCCAGCTTCATGATGTTTGCCGAAAAAGGCGCCATCAACCAGGCCCGCATCAACAATGTTGCCAGCTACAATGATTACCGCGTCGCCATGGGCATGGAACCGGCGCGCAATTTTGCCGCCGTCGTTGGCAGCAGCGACAAGCCGGACGAACAGGCGCGGCTGACGGCCTTGGCAAAGCGGCTGGAGGGCCTTTACGGCGATGTGGGCAATGTCGAATATTATGTTGGCCTGTTTGCCGAACGGGTGGAAAAGAACGGCCCGTTGCCCGAACTCGTGTCGTCGATGGTGGCCATGGACGCCTTCAGCCAGGCGCTGACCAACCCGCTGTTGAGCGAGCATGTGTGGGGCAATCCGCACAACAAGAAACTCGCCTTCACCGATGCCGGCATCAAGTTGATCGAGAACACCCAGACGCTGCGGGACATCTTGGCCCGCAACAGCACGGGGCTGGGCACGCGTTTCGTCGGCATGACCCGCAAGGAATGGAAGCGGATTTAGGTCAGCGCGCGGCGCAGCACGGCTTCGTAAATCGCCGCGAGGCCGGTGATGTCGGCCACGGCAGCGTGTTCGTCCACCTTGTGCATCGATTGGCCGGGCAGGCCGAATTCGACGACCGGGCACAGGCGGCGGATGAAGCGCGCATCCGATGTGCCGCCGGTGGTGGAAAGCTCTGGCGCAAGGCCGGTGACGTCGTTGATGGCGGCGCTGACCAAGGATGACAGCGGGCCGGGCAAGGTGAGGAAGGCTTCGCCGGAAATCTTGATTTCGACATGGCTTGCCGGCGCGTGCGCGGCAACGGTGGTGCGGATCCAGTCGGCCAGCGCGGCGCCCGTGTGTTCGTTGTTGAAGCGGATGTTGAGCCGGGCGCGGGCCTGGGCCGGGATCAGGTTGGTTGCGGGGTTGCCGACCGACAGATCGGTGATTTCCAGATTGGAGGCCTGGAACCAGTCGTTACCGGTATCGAGCACGCGCGCCTTCAGTTCGGCCAGGATGGCAATCAGCCGCGTGATCGGATTGTCGGCCATGTGCGGATAGCCGACATGGCCTTGCGCGCCATTGACCGTGATCCACGCGTTGAGGCTGCCGCGCCGGCCGATCTTCATCATGTCGCCCAGCCGCTGCTGCGAGGTCGGTTCGCCAACAAGGCAGAGATCGGGCACCAGGCCTTGTGCCTCCATCCAGTCCAGCATCAT
>NZ_JANPML010000078.1:0-1631 GCF_031422795.1 Sandarakinorhabdus sp. | reverse complement strand
CCCGTATCAGCACGGCGAAGTCTATGTGACGGACGACGGGGCGGAAACTGATCTCGATCTTGGCCACTACGAACGTTTCACCGGCGTGCCATCGCGCAAGACCGACAATATCACCTCGGGCCGGGTTTATTCCGACATCATCGCGCGCGAACGCCGCGGCGAGTTCCTGGGTGCCACTGTGCAGGTGATCCCGCACGTGACCGATGCCATCAAGACCTTTGCCAAGGCCGAAACCGAGGCCCTGGATTTCGTGCTCTGCGAAATCGGCGGCACGGTGGGCGACATCGAAAGCCTGCCCTTCCTCGAAGCCATCCGCCAGATGGCCGCCGACGTGGGCAAGGCCAACGTGTGCTATATTCACGTCACCCTGGTGCCGTTCATCGCGGCGGCGGGCGAGCTGAAAACCAAGCCCACCCAGCACAGTGTCGCCGAACTGCGCGGCATCGGCATTCAGCCCGATGTGCTGGTCTGCCGTTCCGAACACCCATTGCCCGAAAGCGACCGCGCCAAGATCGCGCTGTTCTGCAATGTGCGCAAGGAAGCGGTGATTTCGGCGCTGGATGCGGAATCCATCTATGAAGTGCCGCTGCAATATCATGCCGAAGGGCTGGATGATGAAGTGCTGCACGCCTTTGGTCTGGATGATGCGCCGCGCCCCGACCTGACCCGCTGGCAGGACATTGCCGAGCGCATCCACAATCCGGAAGGCGAAGTGACCATCGGCGTCGTCGGCAAATACACCGGCATGAAGGACGCCTATAAATCGCTCACCGAAGCGCTGGTGCATGGTGGGCTGGCCAACCGGGTCAAGGTCAACATCAAGTGGCTTGACGCCGAGGAATTTGAAGGCAGTGACGTTGCCGCCCGGCTGGAGCCGATGCACGGCATTTTGGTGCCCGGCGGCTTTGGGACGCGCGGCAGCGAAGGCAAGATCGCCAGCGTGCGTTTTGCCCGCGAACGGCGTGTGCCGTTCTTCGGCATCTGCCTGGGGATGCAGATGGCCTGCATCGAATCCGCGCGCAATCAGGCCGGCATCGCGGCGGCATCGACCACCGAATTCGGCGAGACCAACGAACCGGTCGTGGGCCTGATCACCGAATGGATGAGCGCTGAAGGCCTGCAAACTCGCCGGGCAGGCGGCGACATGGGCGGCACCATGCGGCTGGGCGCCTATCCGGCCGAACTCGGCGCCAACAGCGTCGCGGCGAGCGTCTATGGCAGCACCCGGATCGAAGAACGCCACCGCCACCGCTATGAAGTCAACGGCGCCTATCGCAGCCGCCTCGAGCAACAGGGCCTGATCTTTTCTGGCCTGTCGCCCGATGGGCTGCTGCCCGAAGTGGTCGAACGGCCCGACCATCCCTGGTTCATCGGCGTGCAGTTCCACCCCGAACTGAAATCCAAGCCGTTTGATCCGCACCCGCTGTTTGCCGGCTTCATTGCCGCTGCCATGGCGCACAGTCGCTTGGTATAGGGCCAGATGGTGTGACGCCGATTACGCCAGACGATCTGGCGGCACGCATTGCCGCCCATCGCCGGCCCGGCGAAACACTGGTGGTGGGCATCACCGGCTCGGTCGCTGTCGGCAAGACAACGCTGGCCCGCCAGATTGCCGCGGCGCTGCCCACCGC
>NZ_JANPML010000077.1:0-6701 GCF_031422795.1 Sandarakinorhabdus sp. | reverse complement strand
CCAGCAGCATGGCAGCGTCGGTCAGGCCCGCCACGATGTCGCGATGACCCGGCTGTATAACGGCTTCGCCAGCGTGCCGGATCGCCGCCGATTCTGCGGTCAGGCCAGCCGCGTTGCCGGCCAGGTGCTGCAATTGCCCTCTGTCGATCTGCCGCGCATCGCCGCCCGCGCGCTCACCGCCATCGAACCCGGCGCGATGCGGCTGGTGAACAGCGCTTATTGAAGCGCCGCCACCACCGCATCATAGGCCGGCGTCGTCACCGCGGCATTGCCGCGATTGGTGGCGACCGGGTGGCTGCCCAGCCGCGCGATGACCACGCCGGCCGCTTGGTCGACATAAATGCCTTGCCCGTGCACGCCCATCGCCATCAACTGGCCGCCGGCGCGGTGCCACCATTGGCTGCCATAATTGCCATCGAGATTGCCGGTATATTGGCAGGCCACGAATGCCGCCGGATCGCCGCCGGCAAAGATGCGCTCGACCGTGCTGGTCGGCACGATCTGCGCACCGTTCCAGCGCCCGCCCAGCCGCATCATTTCGCCAATGCGGGCAATATCGCGCAACGACGCCATCAGTCCGCCGCCGCCAAATCCGGTGCCGATCCGATCCACGCCCAGCGCCGCATCATGGTCCATACCCATCCGCGCCCAGAATCGCGCCTCGATCTGCGCCGCCAGTGATTGGCCTTCGATGCGTTCAATGATCCATTGCAGCGCCGTGGTGTTGGGCGTGCGATAGACGAAATCGCCACCGTGCGCCGCATTCTTGCCCAGGCTCGCCACAAAGGCGAAATTGCCATCTGGCCCGGCATAATCCGCCAGACGCGGCACCCAGCCGGTGGCAATGCTCATGCGCTGCACATCGGTCAGCCCGTTCTGGCCGGGCACATAATCCTCGCTGAAGGCCAGGCCGGTGCGCATGTCCAACAGTTCGCGCAGTGTCGCATCGCCCAGGCCAGAACCAGCCAGTTCAGCCACATAGGCTTCAGCCTTCGCATCCGGGTTGAGCTTGCCTTCATTGATCAGCATCTCGGCGATGGTGCCGACAAAGCTTTTCGTGACGGAAAACAGGATATGTTGGGTGGCCGGCGTCGTGGCGCCAAAGTGGCGTTCATAGACCACCACGCCATCCTTCAGGATCAGGATCGCATCGGTGTAGGTCGCCGCCAGCGATTCCCGCCACGTCATGGCGGCGCCGTCCAGTGTCGTCAGTTGCACATCATCCAGATCGTCGCGCAGGGCCACGGGCAACAGGCTCACCGGGCCGGCGCGCCCGATGTTCACCGTCGGCACCAGTTCACGCATATGGGAAAAGCCCCAGCGCTGCTGCGGGAAGCGCCACATCGACCCATCGGTCCAGCGCACCTGGGCGTCGGCCGGCACGGGTGCGCCCTGCATCAGGCCCAGCACGACCGGATCGGTTTCGGCCGCACTGCCATTGGGCCCATGGGCAAATCCCGGCACGTGAAACGATGTGGCGGTCATGCGCCCTCCCCCTGTTTGATGTTCTGCGGCCAGATGCTAGGCCGGAGCCATCAACCCGGCAAGGAGTCCCCGGAGCCATGATCCACACCGCGCGCATCGCCCTTTTCGCTGTCGCCCTGATGGCTGCTCCCGCGCTTGCCGACACGCCCGAGCAGCGTCTCGCCGCCGCGGGCCTTGCCCTGCCGCCGCCTAATGCGCCCATCGGGCTTTATGTGCCGGCGGCGCGGGTCGGCAAATTGCTGTTCCTGGCCGGCCACGGCGAATGCCCGGCGGGCGCTGCCGGCAAGCTGGGCGCGACGATGGATGTGGCCGCCGGCAAGGCCAATGCCGCCAAGGTCGGCCTGTGCGTGCTGGCCACGCTGAAGGCCCAACTTGGCGAACTGAGCCGGGTGAAGCGCGTGGTCAAGGTGATGGGGCTGGTCAACGCCACGCCCGATTTCACCCAGCATCCCGAAGTGATGAACGGTTTTTCCGAAGTGATGGTCACCGCCTTTGGTGATGCCGGCAAGGCACCGCGCGTCGCCGCCGGCGCCGGCAGCCTGCCGCGCGGCTGGCCGGTCGAAGTGGACGTGATTGTGGAATTGAAATGAGACCAGAAGAAGATCTGCCCGCCATCCTGGCTCACGCCTGGAGCCTGCTGGTGCGCGGCGGTGCTGACCGAAAAAGCCCGCTGCATACGCCGGTGATCGCCAGCGTCGATGAACATGGCCTGCCCCACGCCCGGGTGATGGTGCTGCGCAAGGCCGAACAATCCGCCGCATCCCTGCGCCTGCACACCGATGCGCGCAGCCCCAAGGTGGCGCAACTGGATGGCAGACCAGTCGCCGTGCTGGCCTATCACCCGGGGGAGCAGGTGCAATTGCGCATCACCGGCACGGCGCGCGTGCTGACAGATGATGACGTGGTGGAGGGTATCTGGAACCAATCCACCTTGTTCGCCCGCCGCTGCTATCTGGCCGAACACCCGCCCGGCACCCCCCTGCCCGGGCCGTCGTCGGGATTGCCGGCGTGGATCGAAGGCCAGCAGCCGACCGCAGAGCAGATCGGGCCAGCACGTCCGAATTTCGCGACGCTGTGGATCGAGGTGACGGCGATTGATTGGCTGCATCTGGCCAACAGCGGGCATCGCCGGGCAGTGTTTCGCAGCGCGAATGGCTGGGCCGGGGAATGGGTCGCGCCCTAAGCGCCGACCGCCTTACGCAAAATCGCGTTGATGCGGCTCTGCCAGCCCGGCCCCTCGGCCCGGAAGCGCGCCAACACGTCCGCATCCAGCCGCAGCGTCACTTGGCTCTTGGGTTGGTCCCCCTGCGGCGGCCGACCAGCGCGGCGATAGGTGCCGGTCGCCGGCTTGACCACCTTGCCATCCACCCGCCAGTCGCCGCGTTCGGCAATGGCGCGGGTGATCACCGGCGCGTCATCAGGGTCTTGCCAATCCGACATCGCGCGCCTCCTCTTCATGCATGTGGCGCATCGAAATGATCCGCCGCCGATTGCCTCTTTGCGTCCACACCAACGCCACCGCCCGGCCGTTGATCCAGCCATAACTGAGCCAGCGCGGCTCACCATAGTCCCGGCGATCATCGAGCAGCGTCACGCTGGTGCCGGCAAACAGCCGCGGCGCATCACGAAAATCGAGACCACGATGGGCAAGCGTCAAAGCACGCTTGTCGTCGTCATACTCGATCTCCACGACCGCTATTATGTCGTTACATTATTGCAGGCGTCAAGAGGGAGCGCGCCCGCATCAGCGCGTGAGTTTCTTGTACGTCAACGCATGCGGACGGTCCGCCGCGTCACCAAGCCGGCGGCGCTTGTCTTCCTCATACATGCCGAAATTGCCTTCGAACCATTCAACATGGCTGTCGCCTTCAAAGGCCAGAATGTGCGTCGCCAGGCGATCGAGGAAGAAGCGATCGTGGCTGATGACCACGGCGCAACCGGCAAAGCTTTCCAGCGCTTCTTCCAGCGCGCGCAGCGTTTCGACGTCGAGATCGTTGGTCGGTTCATCGAGCAGCAGCACATTGCCGCCCTTCACCAGCATCTTGGCCATGTGCACGCGGTTGCGTTCACCGCCGGAAAGCTGGCCCACCTTCTTCTGCTGATCCGGCCCCTTGAAGTTGAACGCGCCTACATAAGCGCGGGTCAGCACTTCGTTCTTGCCGAAATAGAATTTGTCGTTGCCGCCGGAAATTTCTTCCCAAACATTCTTGTCTGGCGCCAGTGCATCGCGGCTCTGATCGACATAGGCCATCTTCACCGTTTCACCGATGCTGATTTCGCCGCTGTCGGGCACTTCCTGGCCCGTGATGATGCGGAACAACGTGGTCTTGCCGGCGCCGTTCGGCCCGATAATGCCCACAATTCCGCCGGGCGGCAGGCTGAACGACAGATTTTCAAACAGCAATTTGTCGCCATAGCTCTTGGTAAGGTTGGTGGCCTCGATCACCTTGTTGCCCAGCCGTTCCGGAATCTGGATGAGGATCTGCGCTTCGCCCAGACGGCGATTGGCCTGTTTTTCCACCAGTTCGTCAAAGGCCTTGATGCGCGCCTTGCTCTTGGTTTGGCGGGCCTTGGGGCTGGCGCGGATCCACTCCAGCTCCTGCTTGATGGCCTTTTCGCGGCTGGCGTCTTCACGGTCTTCCTGGGAAAGCCGCTTCTGCTTGGCTTCCAGCCAGTCCGAATAATTGCCTTCGAACGGAATGGCGCGGCCGCGATCCAGTTCCAGCACCCATTTCACCACATTATCAAGGAAGTAGCGATCGTGGGTGACCAGGATCACCATGCCCTTATATTCTTTCAGGTGGTTTTCCAGCCACGACACGCTTTCGGCATCAAGGTGGTTGGTCGGCTCATCGAGCAACAGGATTTCCGGCTTTTCCAGCAGCAGCTTGCACAGCGCGACGCGGCGCTTTTCACCGCCCGACAATCGCTCCACGCCGCTGTCTGCCGGCGGGCAGCGCAGCGCGTCCATGGCGATTTCGAGCTGGTTGTCCAGGGTCCAGCCATCCACCGCGTCGATCTTTTCCTGCAGCGTGCCCATTTCCTCGAGCAGCTTGTCGAAATCGGTATCATCCTTGGGGTCGGCCATTTCGGCGCTGATCGCATTGAAGCGGTCGACCAGATCGGCGACGGGGCGCACCCCGTCCATCACATTGCCCTTCACATCCTTGGTGGGATCAAGCTGCGGCTCCTGCGGCAGATAACCCACCTTCACGCCTTCGGCCGCCCAGGCTTCGCCCTGATATTCTGTGTCCATGCCGGCGATCACCTTCATCAAGGTGGATTTGCCGGCGCCGTTGGGGCCGATGATGGCGATTTTCGCCCCCGGCAGGAACGACAGGGTGATATCCTTGAAACAAGGCTTGTTGGCGCCGGGATAGGTCTTGGACAGACCCTTCATCACAAACGCATATTGATAGGCCACAGGGAGGCTCCGGATTCTGGGTGTTGGCAGGGACGCGGCTGCATTAGCCGATGGGCGCGATAGGCGCAAACGCGTCGATTGACCGGGCAGTGATGGCGCGTAAAGGACGAACGATACAACGGGGAACCCACACATGCGCCGCATCACCACCTTGGCCACTGCTGCCTGCCTGCTCGCCCTTCCTGCCATGGCGCAGCCGGCGGCGAACGACCGGCTGGCCACCGCTGCCCAGCTGCGCGATGGCGCGTTGGCCGGCAACAAGGCGTGGGGCCTGCTGACCAACCTTACCGACACGGTGGGCCAGCGCCTTGCCGGCAGCGAAGCCGAAGCGCGTGGCCGGGCGTGGGCCAAGGCGGAACTGCAGAAGCTGGGTCTGGTGAACATCCGCGAGGAGGCCTTCCCGTTGACCGCGTGGGAACGCGGGCAGGCCAGTGCCACCCTCGTGGGCAGCAATCACCAGCTGGCGCTGACCGCGCTCGGCACTTCAGGCGCAACGCCCGCCGGCGGCATCACCGCACCGGTCACCTGCTTCGCCAGCCTCGCCGCCTTCCGCGCCGCGCCTGAGAACCAAGTGAAAGGCCGCATCGTCTTCATCGATCACCGCATGACAGTCACCCAGGATGGCAGCAGTTACGGCGTGAACGGTGCCGTGCGCCGCGCCGCGCCGGCGCTTGGCGCGCAACGGGGCGCAGTTGCCGTGCTGATCCGCAGCCTGGGCACCGATTATCACCGCAATCCGCACACCGGCGGCACCGTATTCCCGGCCGGGGTGAGCCCCATCCCGGCGCTGGCGCTGGCACTGCCCGATGCCGAACTACTCGCCCGCCGCTGTGCCGCCGGGCAGGTCGCGATGCAATTGCTGGCAACGCCCATCAGCCGGCCGGGCCAGTCCGCCAATGTCTCCGCCGAAATTCCCGGCTCCGTTCCTGGCGAAGTGGTGGTGCTGGGCGGGCATCTCGACAGCTGGGATCAGGGCCAGGGTGTGTTCGACGATGGCGCAGGTGTCGTCATCACCATGGCGGCGGCGGCCGCGATCAAGGATCATGTGACGCGCACTGGCCTGGCACCGCGCCGCACCATCCGGGTGGTGCTGTGGGGCGCAGAGGAGTTCGGGCTGATCGGCAGCCGCGCCTATGCCGTAGCGCACAGCCAGGAGAATATCGTGCTGGCCGGCGAAAGTGATGCCGGGGCCGATCGCATCTTCACGTTCGATTCCAAGGTGGCCGAAACCGGCCTGCCGCTGTTCGCCGAAATGGCCGAAGTGCTGGCGCCGCTGGGCATTGATGCGGCGCGCACCAACAAGGCCGGCGGCGGGCCAGACGTCGGGCCGCTGGCCGCGGTGGGGGCTGGCATCATCGATCTGGGGCAGGACATGACGCGCTATTTCAACGTGCACCACACGCCCGACGACACGCTCGACAAGGTGGACCGCAAGCAGCTCGATCAGAATGTCGCGGCGTGGACGGCGGCGATCTGGCTGGCGGCCACCGATGATCGGCCGCTCAGGACCAAGTGAACCCGAATTATCAAGAAAGCAGGCCTCCGGCGGCCAGGGCCTGAGGCCCGCTTCCTTGGTCTCCGGGCAGCTTGGCGTGTCAGGGCTTGGCCAGCGGGTCTGCACATTGCGTGATGACGGGCACGCGCGCCGTGATGCTGGCGCCATCCTTGATGCTGAAGTTCAGCATCACCTCGTCCGGCGCATCCGCAGCGATGGTCAGGCGCACCAGCCGACATTCATGCGCGAAGCAGCCTTGCGCTGACGGGCGCTCGGCGGGATTCAGCAGCTTGTCGT
>NZ_JANPML010000076.1:0-20331 GCF_031422795.1 Sandarakinorhabdus sp. | reverse complement strand
CCGATGGCGGCTGGCAGATCAGCCTGAATCAGGCGACGCTGCCGCGCCTGATCATCGATCGCGACTATCACAGCGAACTCGCCGTCGGGGCCGACAAGGCCACCCACGGCTTCCTCAACGAATGCGTGGCCAGCGCCAACTGGCTGCTGAAAGCGCTCGATCAGCGCGCCCGCACCATCGTCAGGGTGGCCACCGAAATCGTGCGCCTGCAGCAGGGATTTTTCGAACAAGGCGTGAGCCAGCTGAAGCCACTCACCCTGCGCCAGGTCGCCGAACTCATCGAAATGCACGAATCGACCGTGAGCCGGGTGACCAGCAACAAATATCTGCTGTGCGATCGCGGCCAGTATGAGTTGAAATTCTTCTTCACCTCCGGTGTCGGCTCCGGCGACGGCGAAACCGCGTCGGCGCTGGCCGTGAAGGACCGCATCGCCCGCCTGATCGCCGCCGAGGGCGAGGATGTGCTGTCCGACGACAAGCTGGTCGAGTTGCTGATTGGCGAAGGCTTCGACATCGCGCGGCGCACGGTGGCCAAATATCGTGAGGCGCTGGGGCTGGGGTCGTCCGTGCAACGCCGCCGGGCGCGGGCGATGCGCGCGGCGTAGGGGAAGTGGGCCTCCGGCGGGCAGGGTCGCGGACCCTGCACCCGTTTGCTTTTTTGGCCGGCGCTCTATGGTCGATATGGGGTGGGGAGCTGACTGTCTGCTATCGGAGAACGATAGTTGAAAGCAGACGTTCCGTTTGTGTCACAACCGTTCGGTTTCGACACCGCTTTGACCCGACAGCTAAGCCTTCAATAATCGAACCGCATCCCGCGGCACGGAGCCGGGCGCAGTTGATAGTCAGCGAACACTGACGGCGGCTTGTCCTTAGACTGCTCGGTGATGGTCCAACGCCAGCCAGAGCCGGAGCGGTTAAATCTATTGAGATACGTCGCGTCCGAGAAGCTGTAGCGTTGCACAAAACCATCCTGTTCTAGCTCGCCGCGACCCAACGAGGGTTCGTACAGGCCACCGAAAGTGTCCGAAAATACCGACCCGATACCTTGAGGCTGCTCGCCAGCGCCATAGGTGATTGCTGCTTCATACGGGTCCGATCCGGTCGCGCGCAGGTGCAGGGTAAAATAGCGTCTGCCCAAATGCCACTTGCCCTGCGCAATCGACGGCGAGTCTTTGCCTTCAACCTGCCCGCTTACTTGCCAGCAACCTTCCAAGCCGCCCACTAGCGCCAAGCCGGGCGGTACGACGTATGCCGATGTCGCCAACATTAGCATCAACGTCAGCACCACCGTCTCCTATTCCGCAGCCTCCGTCTCTAATTCACAAAAAAGGTAGGACTTCAAGTTCTCGACCATCGATCCATCAAGGGATTGCGGTGCCAGGTGCAATAACCCCCAAATAGCGTCCGCTTTCACGTTCACTAAAAAGCTGAACCAAGGTCCGAAAAATTGTCGCAAACGGACACTTCCTGAGCAAGCACCCCGGAAAACATATGGGTGCAGGGTCTGCGACCCTGCCCGCCGGAGGCGCCGCTTCAACTTCTCCATCCGGACTCAGTCGATCGCCTTACCGCTCGCCATCAACGCGCAGGCCAGCGCCGGTTGTTTGGCGTTTGCCGTCACCCCTTCACCGCCAGTTCAACTGTGCTAGGCAAGAGCAGCATCCATGCGCATCTTTTTTTCCTTGCTGGCGCTGGCCCTGGCGCTGCTTCCCGGCCCGGCCTGGGCGCAGTCCATCCTGCGCGATGCTGAAACCGAGGCCTTTCTGCGGGAGATCTCGCGGCCGCTGGTCGATGCGGCGGGGCTGGATCCACGCAGCGTGCAGTTCGTACTGGTGGGTGATCCCAGCATCAATGCGTTCGTCACCGGCGGGCAGAATGTGTTCATCCACAGTGGCCTGATCACCGCGGCGGACAATGTGAACGAGTTGCAGGGCGTGATCGCGCACGAGCTGGGCCATATCGCGGCCGGCCACAATGTGCGGTTCGGCGAAGGCGCTGGGCCGGCCAGCAAGATTTCGCTGCTGTCGCTGGTGGGTGCGGCGCTGGCGGTGGCAGCCGGCGCGGGTGAGGCCGGGATGGCGATATTGGGCCTGGGCACGGCGGCGGCGCAGGGCAAATTCCTCGCCTTCACCCGTGATCAGGAAAGCCGCACCGATCAGGCCGGCGCGGTTTATCTGTCGAAGGCCGGCATTTCGGGGCGGGGCAGCATTGAATTTTTCCGCAAGTTGCAGGGGCTGGAGTATCGACTCGCCATCCCACAGGACAATGAATATGCCCGCACCCACCCGCTGTCATCGACGCGGGTCAACAATCTGCTCGCGGTGTATGAGCAGGACCCGGCCTGGAACACCCCGCCGGACAAAGCGCTGCAGGCCAAGTTCGAGCGCATCAAGGGCAAGCTGATCGGCTTTGTGCAGGAGCCGCCGCTGGTGATGCAGCGTTATCCGGAAGGCACCAACACGGCCGCCGCGCTTTATGCCCGTGCCTATGCCTGGCACCGATCAGGCCATCCCACAGAGGCAATGGCGGAAGCCGCCAAGCTGGTCGCGCTGAACCCCAACGATCCCTATTATCTGGAACTGGAAGGCCAGATATTGCTGGAATCCGGCAAGGTGGAGGACAGCCTGCCGCTGCTGCGCCGCGCTGTAGACCGGGCGCCGTTCGAACCGATGATCATCACGCTGCTCGGCCATGCGCTGGTGACCAGCGAAGACCCGAAACTGCAGGCCGAAGCCGAGCCGTTGCTGAGAAAAGCCGTCAGCCTGGACCGGGAGAATCCCTTCACCTGGTATCAGCTGGGCGTGATCTATGATCGTCGCGGCGACAAACCGCGCGCCGCACTGGCCGCGGCCGAACGCTTCAGCCTGGAAGGCAATGCCATGGGCGCGATGATGAACGCGAGGGCAGCACGGGCGGGCTTGCCGGCGGGGACGCCCGACTTTATCCGGGCAGACGATATCATGCTGGTGGCCAGCGATGCGCTGGAACAGCAGAAACGCAAGAAGAGGTAATGATGGCGGGATTCTGGAATCGGCAGCTCAGCATGGCTGCGACCCTGGCCATCGGCTTGATGGGTGCGGGCGTGGGTGCCGGCACGGCAATGGCTGCGGGCGGACAGGCAGCCAAGCCGCAGCGCGCCGATCGCGCTGAAATCGAAGCCATCGTGCGCGATTATATCCTGAGCCATCCGGAGATCATTCCCGAAGCCGTCGCCCGGTTGGAGCAGGCCGAAGGCAAGAAGGCGCTGGCCGCCAACCGTGCGGCGCTGGAAACGCCCTTCCCCGGCACTGTTTCCGGCAATCCGCAGGGTGATGTGAAGCTGGTGGTGTTCTTTGATTATGCCTGCCCCTATTGCCGGCAGGGCCATGCCGATGTGGCGCGGCTGATGCGGGACGACCCGAAACTGACGGTGATCTATCGCGATTTCCCGGTGCTGTCGCCGGCCAGCACCGAAGCTGCGATGGCCAGCCTTTCGGCAGCAACGCAAGGCCAGTATCGCAAGTTCCACGATGCCATGTTCGACAGCCCCGGCCGGGTGAGCCTGGCGCGCACCATGGGCATTGTGAAGGGCGTTGGCCTTTCGGAAGACAAGGTGGCCGCCGATCTGACAAATGCCGCGCTGAAGGCAGAGGTGGACCGCAATCTGGCGCTGGGCCGTGGTCTTGGGCTCACCGGCACGCCGAGCTATATTGTTGGTGATCGCATCATGTCGGGCGCAGTCGGCTATGATGAACTGAAGCAAGCAGTGGCCGCCGCCCGCGCCGAAAAGGGCCGGTGATGGCGCGCTTTTCCGGGTTTGACGGGGCCGAAATTGCGGTTGTCGAACTGGGTGAAGGCCGGCCCATCCTGCTGCTGCACGGGCTGTTTTCGTCTGGCGAAATGAACTGGCGACGCTATGGCGCGGCGGCCGAAATCGCCAGCGCCGGGTACCGGGTGATCATGCCGGATTTCCGCGCCCACGGGCAAAGCGCCGCCCCGCACGATCCCGCCGCCTACCCGCCCGATGTGCTGGCCATGGATGTCGAGGCGCTGATTGCCCAGTTGGGCCTGACCGATTTCGATATCGCCGGCTATTCGATGGGTGCGCGCACGCTGGCGCGACTGCTGGCGCGCGGACTGAAGCCGGGCAAGGCGATATTGTCGGGCATGGGGCTGGAAGGGCTGATTGGCGGCACCGCGCGCGCCGACTTCTTCAAGAAAGTCGTGACGCAGCCCGATGGTTGGCCCGCCGGCAGCCCCGAATCCTTTGCGGCGGCGTTCATGAAACAGAACAAGGTGGATGGCGTCGCCGTTGGCCTGCTGCTCGATACGTTTGTTTCGACTCCGATCGAGGTGCTGCGCGGCATCGAGACCCGCATGCTGGTGCTGTGCGGCGTGGATGACCGCGACAATGGCTCGGCCCCGGCGCTGGCGCTGGAACTGCCCAACGCGGCGCTGGTGGAAATCGCCGGCAACCACATGAGTGCCGTGACCAAGCCGGATTTCGGCACCGCCATCGCCGCCTGGCTGGGCCACCCGCTCTAGGCCTGTCGCCCCACCCAATGTAGCGCCGCGCCATGACGCGCCAGCCAGCGCCGCGCCTCGCCGGCACGGGGATCGAGCTGGCGGTTGAGCGCATGAAAGGCCGGGCTGTGATCCTGGTGCACCAGATGCGCCGCTTCGTGCGCGGCGATGGCAAAGCGCACCCAGGCCGGCGCGAGGATCAGCCGCCAGCTATAGGCGATGCGCGCGCCCTCTCCTGAACGGGCGCCGGCACAGCTGCCCCAGCGGCTGCTGGTATCGCCCACCGACACGCGCGCCAGCGGCCGGCCCAGTTGATCGGCGAGGCGGCGGGTGACGGGTTCCAGATCGGCCAGCGCCTGCGCCTTCAGCCAGCGTTCGAGGCGGCCATTCAGCAACGGCAAGGGCCCGCCCACCCGCAGATTCTGGCCCACCAAGGCCGGCGTGCGCGGATGTTCCACCTGCCAGTCGACGCGCACCATCTCGCCATTGAAGGGAATGACACCGCCCGGCACATAGGGCGCTGGCGTTGGCCATTTTGCCACCTGCGCCGCGATCCAGGCCTGGTGGGACTGCAACAACGCCGCCGCTGCCGCCTCCCCGCCGCGTGCCGGCAGGCTGACCTCGATGCGGCCACTGATAGCGCTGGCCCGCAGCCGTACCCCGCGTGCCGTCGGCCGGCGCGTTGCCACCACCAGCACCTGGCGGCCGGCGATGATCAGTTCTTCAGGCAATTGGGGGCGTCGCCAGGGCAGCAGCATCCGGGGCAGCATCGGCAGGTCTTACAGTGGCTTGTCGATGATGAAATCTTCCAGATCGCCAATGTGATCCTCGCTGATCACCTTGCCCGCCACGGATTGGCCGGCACGGTGGATGGATTCGCGATCACCCGTGATCAGATGATGCCACGGCGCCAACCCCTGGCCACGGTGGACGCGCAGGTAGGAACAGCTTTCCGGCAGCCAATCGAGATCATCGAGCTTGCCGGGCGTGAGCCGCACGCATTCCGGCACCAGCGCCTTGCGGTTGCGATAGTCGCTGCACTGCCCCGTGCTTGTATCAAGCAGGCGGCAGCAGACGTTGGTGGGAAATACTTCGCCGGTGTCTTCATCTTCCAGTTTGTGCACGCAACATTTGCCGCAGCCATCGCACAGGCTTTCCCATTGCGCCCGCGTCATGTGGTGGAACGTGGTGGTTTCCCAGAACGGTTTATCCGACATGGGTGGCCAACAACGCTGTGACGGCATCGGCGGTGAGCCCCTGATGCGGCAGGAACGCCACCGGTTTGCCGTCGGGATCGAACAGATAGACCATGGCGCTGTGATCCATCAGATAATTCTCCGCGTCGCCGGTCTCCATGCGTTTGGCATAGACGCCATAGGCTTTGGTGACGCCTGAAATCTGCGCCTGCGTCCCGGTGAGCCCGACAAGGCGCGGGTGAAAGGCGGCAACAAACGGCTTCAAGGTGGCCGGCGTGTCACGCTGCGGATCGATGGTGATGAAGATCGGCGCCACCGTTTGGGCACGGGCCGCATCCTGCGCTTCAAACGCCTGCAGGCCGCGCCCGATCAGCGCAAGATCGGTGGGGCAAACATCGGGGCAAAAGCCATAGCCAAAATAGATCAGCCGCCAACGCCCGGCAAAATCGGTGTCGCGCACGATTTTCCCATCCTGATTGATGAGCATGAACGGCCCGCCCAGGCTGGCACCCGCCAGATTGCCGGAAGCTGCCTGAGGAGCGGCAAAGCGCATCCAGCCCAAGCCGGCCGCCAGCACCAGCGCGACCGCGAGCACCAGGAACAGCCGCAGATTCTTGGCCCTGTTCATGGACGATTGATGTGGCTATGCGCTATCATTGCCTTGCGGGGCATAAGCAAAAGGTGGCAGTTTGTCGATGATGTGCCAAGGACTTCTGCAGCGACTTCTGGTTTTGGTGATGCTGGCAACAGCCATGGCGGCAGCCAGCCCGGCTGCCGCACAGTTTTCCGACAGCTACAACTTCATCAAGGCGGTGAAGGATCGCGACATCAACAAGGCCATCGAACTGGCCGATCAGCCCGGCACCACCGTGGTGAACACCCGAGACGCCGATACCGGGGAAGCCGGCATCCACATCGTCACCCGCCGCGGTGATCTTGGCTGGCTGGGGCTGCTGTACCAGAAAGGCGCCAACATCAACCTGAAGGATCGCGATGGCAACACGCCGCTGATCCTTGCCGCCATCAGCCGCTGGAGCGAAGGCGCCTCTACGTTGATCCGGCTGAAGGCGCAGGTGAACGCCCAGAACCGGCTGGGCGAAACCGCGATCCTGAAAGCGGTGCAGACACGCGATCTTGCCCTGACCAAGGCACTGATCGATGCCGGCGCCAGTCCCGACGTTGCCGATAACAGCGGCATCACCGCGCGCACCGTGGCCACCAGCGATCCCCGCGCCGCCAGCATCGCCAAACTGCTGAAAGACGTTCCGGTGAAAGCCACCGGCCGCGTGCAGGGGCCCTCGCTCTGAGCGCGCGCTGCCCGGCAGGGTGGCACGTGGAACGACACGCCGCATGGGCAAACCGGCGTGCGGCGGCTAGAGCGTGAAGATGGATCGGCCCTCCATCGCGGCTTCCGCTTTCGATCGACCCGGGGTGCGCGTGCGCACGCTGGCCGGCATTCGCTGGATTGCGATCCTGGGCCAGCTCACCACCTTGCTGGTGGTCGGCTTGTGGTTTGGCTATCCATTGCTGTGGGGATCACTGCTGGCTGCCGTTGGCGCGTCGGTCATCCTCAATTTTGGCCTTTCGACCCTGTATGAGCGCACGGACCGGATGACCGGCCGCGAATTGTCGCTGCATCTGTCGTTCGATCTGATTCAGGCCGGGGTGCTGTTGTTCCTCACGGGCGGGCTGGCCAATCCGTTTTCGTTGCTGCTGATCGTGCCGGTCACCATCGCAGCCACCTTGCTGACAGCGCGGGAAATGGCCCCGCTGCTGGTGTTGACCCTGGGCGTGCTGGGGGTGATCTGGGCATGGGCGCAACCCCTGCCGTGGAGCGGCCCGCCACCCGAATTTCCGCTGGTTTACCGGATCGGCGACGGGATCGCCTATGGCCTCGCGATCGGCTTTCTGGCGGCCTATCTGTGGATGGTCTCGGCCGAGGCGCGGGCGCGGGCGCGGGCGCTGGTGGCAACCGAAGCGGCACTCACCCGCGAAGCCCGCATGAACGCACTTGGCAGCCTGGCAGCGGCGGCGGCGCATGAATTGGGTGGGCCGCTGGGATCGATCAGCCTGATTGCCCACAGCCTGGAAGAGGAATTGGGCGACGATCCGGATTTTGGCGAGGATATCCGCCTGCTCGCCGCCGAAGCTGCGCGCAGCCGGCGCATCATGAAGGATCTTTCCACCCGGGCCGAAGCCGAGGACCCGTTCGCCATCCTGGCGCTGGACCTGCTGCTGCACGAAGTGGCGCAGAGCGTTAAGCCGGCGCGGGTGCCGGTGAAGGTGGTGGTTTCCGGCCCGCAGCCGATGGTGCAGCGTTCGCCCGAACTGCTGCACGCGCTGAACAATCTGGTATCAAATGCGGTGCGTCACGCCGGCACCGAAGTGCGGATGGAAACCATCATCACCCCATCGGAAATCCGCGTCGCGGTGCTGGATGATGGTTTTGGCATTCCGCCCGAATTGTTGCCGCGTTTGGGCGAACCCTTGCTGGGGCCGTCGCGATCGAAATCCGATTCCACGGGCCTTGGCGTGTTCATCGCCACCACGCTGATCGAACGCACGAGCGGCCGGCTGGCGTTTTCCAACCGGCCCGAAGGCGGCGCCCGAGTGGAGGTGCGCTGGCCACGGGACGAATTTGAGTTTAATGACCCCAATGCGGGCGAAAAGGAGCAATGACCATGGCCACTATACCGGAAACCGAGGGCCGCCCGCTGCTGTTGGTTGATGATGATGCCCCGTTCCGGCAGCGACTTTCGGTGCTGCTGGCACGCAAGGGTTATGCTGTCACGGCCGTCGGCAGCCTGCAGGAAGCCCGCGTGGAAGCCGCCCGGCTGAAACCCGCCCATGCCGTGGTCGATATGCGGCTGGAAGATGGCAACGGCCTCGATCTCGTTGCCGAACTGCGCGCGATGAGCCCGGATGTGCGCATCGTCATGCTCACCGGCTATGGCAATCTCGCCACCGCCGTTGCCGCCGTGAAGGCCGGCGCCATCGATTATCTGGCCAAGCCGGCCGACCCGGAAGACATTGTGCGCGCGCTTTCCGCCGATGGCAGCTCTCGCCCGGAAGCACCGCCGGAACCGATGTCGGCCGATCGCGTGCGCTGGGAGCATATCCAGCGCGTGTATGAACTGTGCGATCGCAATGTGTCGGAAACCGCGCGGCGGCTGAAGATGCATCGCCGCACGTTGCAACGGATCCTGGCGAAACGCTCACCGAAATAGGCGCCGAAGTGATCCGCGGCTAATCCAGCCCGATCAGCCCGCTTTCGGGATCGATCAGGCCGATCCACCGCTGTGCGGCGCGCCGCGCCAGATTCAGCGTGATGGCTTTGCGGCGAGCGGCGTTCAGCGCCCGCCACGGCGCATCGCGCACGCTTTCGGCGTCAAAGCGATCAGCGATGATCAGACCGGTTTCATCTGGCCGGAAGGCCGGGGTGTGCAGATCATCGAGTGGCAGCCCGGCTGGCACCGCCCAGAAGAAGCGGTCGCAATGATCGAGATAGTCCGGCCATTTGCGGTCACCGCGCAGGTCTGACAGGCTGATCTTGATTTCTACCAGTGTCAGCCGGCCGGCGCTATCGACCCCCAGGATATCAGCGCGGCGGCCACCGGCGAGCGGCACCTCGGCCAGAGGACTAACGCCGGCGCGCAACAACCAGCGACATGTGCCACGCAGCACATCGGTCGCGGTTAGCGGCGTGGAGGGAAATTCGGGCGCCATAGCGGCAACTTTGGCGGAACATCAGGGGAACAGCAACCCCTGGGACGCGCGGCGATCAGCGATAAAAAACGTGGTTGCCGATCTTTGCGACCCGGGCAAGACGCCAGCCGGGATTGAGGCGAACCGAATGGAAGCTGTGGGCACCTTCGGCGATATCGTGCCACAGGCCAGCGGCGGCGATGCGGGCCACGGCCAGTGCCGTGGTGAAGGTGGCAGTGGAGCGTTGCACGCGGGCGGCGTTGAAATTGAACTGGCGCGGCGCGTTGATCACGCCGCACACGCCCTTGCCCCACTTGCCGGACCTGGCGCGGTTGACCACGGCCTGAGCGACGGCCAACTGGCCTTCCAGGGTTTCGCCGCGGCTTTCAAACCACACGGCGGTAGCAAGGCAATCCAGTTCAGAAGCGCTGGCAGCAGCAGGCGCTGCAGCGACCATCTGCACCAGCGCAGGCAAACCAGCAGGCGCGGACGTAGCGGTTTGCGCCATCACGCGATCATCTTCACCGGGCAGGACGGGCAGGCTGGTTTCGGCCAGTGCCGGGCCAGCAACGGCAAACAGCAGCAGCGCAGCGATGCGCGCCGCTGCCTTGTTGATGCCGTGAAGAGCCGGTGAAACCATGACGATTGTTGAAGCGTATGTGGTGCAGGGCAATCAACCGCCGTCGAGCATTTCGGCGACGAACTGCCCTGCCTGCGGGATATCCAGTTCGATTACCCATAGATCTGGGTCGCGGCGGCGGGCTTTTTCGATCCACGCCTGCACATCTGGCCCACGCGCCAGTTCGGCAAATTCATACCGGCCAGCGGCCCCCAGCACCGCTGCGCGCAGCGCTTCTTCACCGGCATCACGAGTCACGACAGCAATGGCACCGGCTTCATCATCACCCCGCGCCAGCACCGTGGCGAAGCCGCCAGCTGTGCTGACCCGACGGATCAATGCATCCACCCGCACCCGGCTGGCCAGCCGGGGCAGCGGGTCGTCATGCTGCATATCAGGCAGCGACGGTTGTTCGGGCGGCCAGGGCGGCCAGCATGGCAGCTTCTGTGTCGGCCGCCCGCAAGGCTGGCACCATTTCCGGATCGCGCAGCGCGCGGCTGATCCGCGCCAGGGCCTTCAGGTGATCAGCGCCCGCGGTTTCGGGAGACAGCAACAGCACCAGCAGATCAACTGGCTGGCCATCCACCGCGCCCCAATCGATGGGCTGCGGCAAGCGCGCCACCAGCGCCACACACGCAGACAGGCCCGCCAGCCGCGCGTGTGGAATCGCCACGCCGCCGCCAAACCCGGTTGGACCCAACGCCTCACGCGTGCGCAACCGTTCGTGGATGATCAGGGCAGACTGGCCCACAAGATCGGCGGCCAGCCGGCCCAACGCCAGCAAGGCCGCTTCCTTGGACAGTGCCGGCAGTTGGGGAATGACCCCGCCTGCCGCCACCAGCCCGGCAAAGCCGGAGGTTTGGCCAAAAGCTTGTGACACTGCGTTCATTGCCGTCCTATTCTGCTATCGCGGCTTGCCGTGGGCGGGTGGCGACGTCGGCGCGGGGTTCAACCCAGCCGATTGTGCCATCTTCCCGGCGATAGACCATGTTGTGCGCACCTGAGGCCCTGTTGACGAACAACAGCGCCGTCGTGTTGCGCAGATCCAGCATCATCACAGCATCACTTACGCTGGTAGTGGGTATATCGACGCGGGTTTCTGCAATGATCAGCGGTGCATCGCCTTCCGGCTCCCCATCGTCGGGCGCGGCGGCAAACACCTTGTATTCGGCATTGTCGAGCGGCGGCAGTTCGGCCAGCGGCAGCGGTGTCCGTCCGGCAGCGGGGGAATGACGATCCTTCAACCGGCGCATGTAGCGGCGCAACTGCTTGTCGATCCGTTCGGCAGCAGCATCAAAGGCGAGATGCGCTTCACCGGCGCGTGCCGAACCTTTGAGGATCAGATCGGCCATGACGTGCATCACGATATCGCACGCAAAATGGCCATGGGGGGCCGGGCCCAGCGTAACGTGGGACGAAAGCGCGCGTGGGAAATATTTCGCCACCATAGCCGCCAGTCGTTCGTGCACATGCTCGCCAAAGGCAGCCCCGGTATCAACCTGGTGCCCTGAAATCCGGATATCCATGTCGTTTTTCTCCTCGCTCAGCCGTGCACACTCACCTGAGTGTCACGACAGCCAGAGCGGGTCTTTCAGGCCGGACACGAAACTGGCGTGCCGTACCAGCTCCTCCTCGCTGGCATCATGCGCCCGTGCGGCGAGACTCACCCGCTCATAGGCAGTGTCGTCCCGGCCCGCGTCGCTGGCAAGGTCGAATCCGATCTGCCGGCCACCAGTCAACTCGATATAGACACGGGCAAGCAGTTCCGCATCCAGCAACGCGCCATGTTTGACGCGGGCTGAAAGATCAATGCCATAGCGAGTGCACAGCGCATCAAGCGTATGCTTGGCGCCGGGGTTGGCCTTACGGCTGATTTCCAGCGTGTCGATGGCGCGGGTCATCGGCACGATGGGCATGCCGGCGCGCTTCAGTTCCCAGTTGAGGAACTCCATGTCGAAGGCGGCATTATGCGCAACCAGCGGCGCATCGCCGATGAATGCCAGGAAATCATCGACCACCTGTTCAAAGATCGGCTGACCGGTGAGGAAGGCCGACGACAGGCCGTGCACGCGCTCGGCATCCTTGGGCATGGCGCGCTGCGGATCGAGATAGGTGTGATAGGTCCGCCCGGTGACGGTGCGGTTCATCATTTCCACAGCACCGATCTCGACGATACGATGGCCGTCGCCTGGCATGATACCAGTGGTTTCGGTGTCCCAGACAATCTCGCGCATGGCGCTCATGTAGCGATGATGGTGGGCGGAGCAAGCCCTAGGGTCAGGACCTATTGATTTCATGCCCCTTCATTGCCCGGAGAAGCGAAATGGCTAGGAGAGGTCGCGCAGGCGGGGCTCCGCCCCCGGCAAGCGACATCGACAACGCCATTTCGCTTCTCCGGGCAACCCGAAGGGCGGTCCGCAGGTGCCCGGCACAGCGCTCGCTTCGCTTGGACGCACCCGTCAGGGTGCGCCACTGCGCTCACTCACTCGTGCCGGGCACCTGCGGACCGTGCCGGGGCACGAAATCAATAGGTCCTGACCCTAGAGCGATGAAACCAGCTGTTTCACCGCTGTCCACGTCTCCCGCCGGCCGCGCCCGGTTTCGATCACCACATCGGCACGTCGGCGCTTTTCGCGGTCGGGCATCTGGCCTTTCAATATGCCGGCGAATTTTTCACGGGTCATGCCGGGCCGCGCCAGCACGCGGGCGCGCTGCACGCGAAACGGTGCAGACACCACCACGCTGAAGTGGCAGCGGCGCCAGCCGCCCTTTTCAAACAACAGCGGCACATCCAGCACGATGGCAGGTTTCAGCCGGTGCGCGCCCAGAAACTCGCTTTGCGCTTCGGCCACCAGCGGATGCAGAATCTGTTCCAGCAGGCGCAGCTTGCCATGGTCGCCAAATACGGCGGCGCCCAGCTTCTCGCGGTGCAGGCCGCCGGCATGCGTGGTACCGGGAAACAGCGCCTCGATGGCTGCCAGCGCTCGTCCGCCAGGCCCCTGCACGCGCCGCACTTCGGCATCGGCATCAAACACCGGCACACCCAGTTTGCGGAACATCGCGGCCACGGTGGATTTGCCCATGCCAATGGACCCGGTGAGGCCGATGATGATGGTGCGACTCATTTGGTGAGCATGGCCCGCAGTTCGCCATCATGGCGGCGTGGCGGATCGGCCCCATAGAACAGCCGAAAGGCCTCGGCCGCCTGGCCGATCAACATGTCGAGCCCATCGATGGTGACCAGCCCGCGCGCATGGGCGGCTGCCAGCAGCGGCGTTTCCAGCGGCACATAAACGGCATCGAACACCACGGCATCTGCCGGCAATGCCGATAGATTGATCGTCAGCGCCGGCTGGCCGGCCATGCCCAGCGTGGTGGCGTTGAACAACAGCCCGGTATCGGCCGGCGGCGGATCGTCCATCGCCAGCACGCCGCCGGGCAATCCGGATGCCGCCAGCAAGGCACCGGCAGCATTATAGTTGCGAGCCATCACCCACAGCGATCCCGCACCGCTGTCTCGCGCGGCGGCAGCCGCAGCGCGCGCGGCGCCGCCGCTGCCAATCACCAGCACCGTCCGCCCAGCCATGATCACGCCGGCTGGCCCGATGATGCCCGCGGCATCGGTGTTGTGCCCGATCAGGCGATTATCACTGCCAACCACGATGGTGTTGACTGCCCCTACCGCCACCGCTTCCGGGGCCAGCCCATCAAGGTGCGCCATCACGGCCAGCTTGTGCGGCGCTGTCACATTTACGCCGCGCAGGCCCATGACCGGCAGTGCCCGCACAAACGTGCCCACTTGCTCGGGCCGAATCGGAAAACGGCTATAGTCACCATCAAGACCCAGTTTCCCGAGCCAGAAACGGTGAATCAGCGGTGATTTTGATTGGCTGATCGGCCAGCCAATCACGCCCGCAACGGCAGGTTCTCTCATGTGGCCAGCACTCCCCTGACCCTCAGATAGTCCAGAACGGCAAGCAGCGGGAGACCACGAATCACGAACTGATCCCCCTCGATGCGGCTGAACAGCTGGGCTCCCAGCCCCTCGATGCGATAACAGCCGACACAGCCCAGCACGGCGTCACCTTCCTCATCAAGATAGGCGCTGACAAACGCGTCGCTGAGCGGGCGCATCGTCAGCTTTGCCGCCGCCGCACTGCGCCACACCGGCTTGCCCGCTTCGCAGATCACCGCCGCAGAGATCAGGCGATGCGTGGTTCCGGAAAGCTGCTGTAACTGTGCTTGGGCACGCGAGCGGGTTTCAGGCTTTGCGATCATGCTGCCGTCGGCAGTGACCACCACCGTGTCCGCACCCAGCACCAAGGCGCCGGGGTGCTGGCGGCTGATCTTGAGCGCCTTCACTTCGGCGAGCGCATCGGCAATGCGTTCAGGGCTGGCCTGTTCCACAACCAGGCCGGCGGTGATGGCATCTTCATCAACATGGGCCGGCAAGGCTTCATGCATCACGCCGGCGGCGTTCAACATTGCCCGGCGCGCGGCGGATTGGCTGGCCAGCACCAGCATCACGTTTGCGTCTCCACGCCTTTTTCGGTTCGGGCCTGGTGCAGGTTGATGATGGCGGCGGCTGTTTCCTCAATGCTGCGGCGGGTCACATCGATCACCGGAATATCGTGATCCGCGAACAACCGACGGGCAAAGGCGACTTCAGCTTCGATACGCTCGACATCGACATAATCCGTGTCCGGCGTCTGCCCCAAGGTCAGCAGGCGGTTGCGACGGATCGATTGCAGCCGATCCGGCGCGGTGGTCAGGCCAACCAGCAGTGGGCCCTGCACTGTCCACACATGCGGCGCCGGCGGTGACTGCGGCACCAGTGGGATATTGGCCGTTTTATAACCACGATTGGCCAGATAGATGGAGGTGGGCGTTTTCGAGGTGCGCGACACGCCCAGCAAAAGAATATCGGCCTCTTCCAGTTCCTCGATCGCCGTTTGAGCGCCGTCATCGTGGACCATCGTGTAGTTGATGGCATCGACACGGCGAAAATAGGCCTGGTCCATCACGTGCTGGCGGCCCGGCCGGCGCGTGGCGGCCTGGCCGAGCAGTTCCGACAGCGCAGAAATGGTCGGATCGAGCGGCGATACCATCGGCAAGCCCAGCGTGGCACAGCGGCTTTCCAACCGGTCGCGCACGGCACCATCAACCAGCGTATAGATCACCAGGCCGGGCTTTTTCGCGACCTCCTCGATGATCCGATCCAGATGGCCTTCACTGCGCACCATCGGCCAGAAATGCTTCACGGCCTGGGCGCCCTCGAATCGCGCCAGGCTGGCCTTGGCCACCGATTCCAGCGTTTCGCCGGTAGAATCGCTGATCAGATGCAGGTGCAAGGTATCAGCCACGGTTACAGCTGGCCCCGCCGCAAATATTTCAACTGCAAGACTCTGTGGATAAGCATAGGGGCAAAGCGTTAACGCTGCTGTGGAGCATCCGGCAAGCGCCAATTCCACCCGACCACCCCCGGTTCGCCAGCGGTTTCATGGGGCTGCGGATATATGCACAGACATGGCTGTGGAAAACGGGGACGAACAGAACGAATCGCCTGATTCCGCCGAGTCGCCAAAACCATCGCCTGTGGATAAATGCGCGAGTATATTTTTATCCCCACGATTCCGCCGCCTACTACAGACCACAATCCTTACAGATTCTTTTCAGTTAGTAGGAGGCAGGCGAGGCCTTGACCGGCTTTGGCACTGGCCCGAAAGGGAGCGACATGGCTGATGTGAAATCCTCTCCGCAAGACCCGCCGCTGCTCGCTGTGCTGAAGGGCGAACAGCGTGACCCGCCGCCGGTGTGGCTGATGCGGCAGGCCGGGCGGTATCTGCCCGAATATCGCGCTTTGCGGGCCGAAAAGGGCGGCTTTCTGGAACTGGTTTACGACAGCGATTGCGCTGCTGAAATCACCATCCAGCCGCTGCGCCGTTTCCACATGGACGGCGCCATTTTGTTTTCCGATATCCTGATCGTGCCGCATGCCATGGGCCAGGGCCTTAGCTTCGGCCCAGGCGAAGGCCCGCAGCTCACGCCGCCGCTGCACGATGGCGATTTCTCGCAGCTTCAGCCCAACCCGCTGTATTTCGCCAAGATCTATGAAACCGTCGCCAAGGTGCGCAAGGCCATTGATCCGTCGGTGACGATGCTGGGTTTTGCCGGCAGCCCATGGACGGTCGCCACCTATATGGTTGCCGGCCATGGCAGCAAGGATCAGGCCGAAACCCGCCGCCTGGCCTACAAGGACCCGGCGCGGTTTCAGGCGCTGATCGATCGCATCGTTGCGGTCACTGTGGACTATCTGTCGGGCCAGATCGAAGCCGGCGCGCAGGCCATCCAGTTGTTTGACAGCTGGGCAGGCACGCTCAGCCCGGCGCAGTTCGAACGCTGGGTGATCGCGCCTAACGCCGATATCGTCGGCCGCCTGATGGTGCGTCATCCCGAAGTGCCGATCATCGGTTTCCCCAAGGGCGCCGGTGCCAAGCTTGCGGCCTATGCCGCTGAAACCGGCGTCGATGCGATCGGCCTTGATGAAACCGTCGATCCGGCCTGGGCCGATGCCATGCTGCCGCCGGGCATGCCGGTGCAGGGCAATCTCGATCCGCTGGCGTTGATTGCCGGCGGTGAAGCGCTGGAGCAAGCCACGCTGCGTATCCGCCATGCGTTGTCGGGCCGCCCGCATATCTTCAATCTGGGCCACGGCATCCTGCAGGACACGCCGATCGAGCATGTCGAACATCTGTTCAGCTTGTTGCGGAAGCCGTTGTAAGTGACCGAATGGGGCCTGGGCTGGCTCGGCGACGCCTATCTGTGGGTGAAGGCGTTGCACGTCGCCTTTGTCATCTTCTGGATGGCCGGCCTGTTCATGATCCCGCGGTTTCTGGTTTATTGGCACCCGGTCGCACCCGCTGCGGCGGAATCGGCGCTGTGGGATGAACGCTGCCGCCGCCTGCGCCGCATCATTCTGTCGCCGGCCATGGTTGTGAGCTGGATTGCCGGCCTGTCGCTGGGCTTTCACCTTGGTTGGCCGCTGTGGCTGGTGGTAAAGTTCGGGTTCGTCTGCCTGCTGACCTGGTTCCATCATTGGAGCGTGGTAACCTCGAAGCGCTTTGCTGCTGGCGATCGCAGCGTGACTGAGCGGCGGTTGCGACTGATGAATGAAATCCCCTCGCTGGTCACACTGGCGGTGGCGGTACTGGTGATCGTCAAGCCGTTCTGATGTTGCCGGTGCTCGCCGTGCTGCCGCAGTTGCAGGCGGCACTGGCGGCCAACGCGCCTGTCGCGCTCGTCGCGCCGCCTGGTGCCGGCAAGACCACGGCGGTGCCACCAGCTTTGCTGTCCGAACCCTGGGCGCAATCGGGCAAGCTTATCCTGCTTTCGCCGCGTCGCCTTGCCGCCCGCGCCGCGGCCGAGCGCATGGCCGAACAAATGGGCGAAGCGGTGGGTCAGACCATCGGCTATCGCACGCGCCTTGATGCCCGCACGTCAGCTGCCACACGTATCATCGTGGTAACCGAAGGCATTTTCACACGTATGCTGGTCAGTGATCCGGAACTGGGAGGTGTGGCCGGCGTGCTGTTCGACGAAGTCCATGAACGCAGCCTCGACAGCGATTTTGCCCTTGCCCTGACCCTTGAAGCCCGCGCTGCGCTGCGCCCGGATCTGCGGCTGGTGCTGATGTCGGCAACGTTGGATGTGGCGGGTTTCGCAGCCATCATTCCGGGCCTGGTGCAGGTCGAATCCGCCGGCCGCATGTTCCCGGTCGATCTACGCCACATCGGCCGTAATCAGGCCGAACGGCTGGAGGATGCCATGGCCAGCGCCATTCGCGGCGCCCTGGCCAGTGAAAGCGGCTCCATTCTCGCCTTCCTGCCCGGCGTGGCAGAGATTGAGCGCACTGCCGAGCGGCTGGAAACCCGCTTGCCAGCCGACACCGATCTGTTCCGCCTGCACGGCGCCCGCGAAGCTGGTGATCAGCGCGCCGCCATCGCGCCGCCGCCGCCGGGTCGCCGCAAGATCGTGCTGGCCACCTCGATTGCCGAAACCAGCATCACCATCGACGGCGTGCGTGTTGTGGTTGATTCCGGCCTGTCGCGGCGGCCGCAGCTTGATCGCAGCGTTGGCTTGCAGCGGTTGGTGACTGTGCGCTCCAGCCAGGCCGCGGTCACCCAACGCGCCGGCCGGGCTGGTCGTACCGCGCCGGGCGTGGCGATCCGCCTGTGGGAAGCCGCCGAAACACTGGGCCGCGCGCCCTTTGATCCGCCCGAAATCATGGAGGCTGATCTGGCCGGCCTGGTGCTGGATTGCGCGCGCTGGGGGGTGCCCGACCCATCGACCTTGCCGTGGCGCGATCCGCCGCCCGCTGTGGCTGTCGCCGAAGCGCAGACCCGGCTGAAGGCGCTGGCCGCCATCGACCCTCAAGGTCGTGTGACGGCCCACGGCGAGAAACTGGCCGCGCTGCCGATGGCGCCCGAACAGGCCCATATGCTGGTGATGGCAGCGGCACGCGGCCATGGCCTGCTGGCGGCGCGCATCGCCGTGCTGATGGGGGAGCGTGGGCTGGGCGGGCGCAGCGATGATCTGGAACAGCGGCTGACTGGCTGGGGGCGTGAACGTGGCCAGCGCGCCGATGCCGCGGCCAAGCTGGCGCAGCGCTGGGCGCGCGCTGTGGGCGCGACCGAGACCGACATCGATATCGAATCCGCCGGCGAAGTGCTGGCGCTGGGTCTGCCCGACCGCATCGCCAAACGGCGCGGTGCAGCGTTTCTGATGGCCAATGGTCGGGCTGTGGCGCCGCCGCCAGACTCGCCGCTGGCGCGCAGCGAATGGATCGTGGTGGCCGATGCCAGCGGCAGTGCGGCCGGCGCGCGGCTGCTGTTGGGCGCGCCGCTGCACGGGGATATTGAAAAGCTGCTGGCCAGCCGCATCGAAAGCCGTGTGATTTTTGGCTTTGATTCGGCCACCACCGGGGTGACCGCTGAAACGCAACGCCGGTTGGGCGCCATCACCTTGGCCCGTCAGCCCATGGAGCGGCCCGATCCGGCCCGCGTGCGCGCTGCCCTGCTCGATGCGGTGGCCACCAATGGCTTGACCGTGCTGCCGTGGGGTGAGGCCGCCTTGGCGTTGCGCGCCCGCCTTGGTTTTGCCGCCGCGCAAGGCCTTGATCTGCCGGCCAGCGACGATGCCGCCTTGCTCGCCGGGCTGGCGGACTGGCTGGCCCCGCTGCTCGGCCGCCGTCTGTCTGATCTGTCGGATGCACAGCTCACCGAAGCCCTGCAGAACCGGCTCGACTGGAACCAGCGTCATCGCCTCGACAGTTTCGCGCCCGCCCGCTTCACCACGCCGGCCGGCAGCAGCCACGAGATTGATTATGCCGCCGATTGCGGGCCCGCCGCCGACATGCGGGTACAGACATTATTTGGCCTCGCCCGCCATCCCATGCTGGCTGAAGGTCGCGTGCCGCTGACGCTGCGGCTGACTTCGCCGGCGGGCCGCCCCATCCAGGTCACCAAGGATCTGCCCGGCTTTTGGGCGGGTAGCTGGGTTGATGTGAAGAAGGATCTGAAAGGCCGCTATCCCAAACACCCGTGGCCGGATAATCCACTGGAAGCGCCGCCAACACTACGCGCCAAACGGCCCGGCCAATGAAGGAACCCCAGATGGACAACGCCCAGATCGCCGAAGCCTTGTTTGCCGCGCTGGCCGCCAATGATGCCGATGCCGTGCGCAGCCTGTGTGCGCTGAATTTTCAGCTGGTGCAAAATGGCGCGGCCCCGATCAACCTTGAAGCCCTGCTGAAGTTCAACGCCATGGTGCACAAGGCGGTGCCCGGTTGGGGCTATGGCGATGCCATCCGCGCCAGCACGACCAGCGGTTTTGTCGAGGAGCACACAGCTGGCGGCACATTGCCCAGCGGCGATGTGCTGCGGTTGCCGGTGTGTATCGTCGCGGAAGTGGTGGCGGGCCGCGTCACCCATGTGCGGGAGTATTTCGACAGCGCCATCGCGGCGCCGCTGATGGCTGCCCTGGCCCGGCGTTAATGCGCGAGGCGGGCCGGATCGGGCCACCACGACAGGCTGTGACGGTCGTGCGCTGATGTCCAGATGCCGGACGGCGTGTAGCGGATGGCGCCGCTGCCGCTGGGTTCGCCAAGCCGGGCGTTGATCGCCAGCGTGGCCGCATCGATCACCACCATTGTCTGCCCGGCGGTTGTGCGCAGCCAGATCTTGCCGCCGCCGGTATCGATATCACCATAGGCCAGGCTGGCATCGACCTTTACCCGGCCTGTCACGGCGG
>NZ_JANPML010000075.1:0-2640 GCF_031422795.1 Sandarakinorhabdus sp. | reverse complement strand
CCCCGGCGGCGATCCGGTGCGCGGGCTGGGCCCACGCAAGACCGATCTTTCCAGCATGTTCATCGCCGTCAACCGCGGCAAGCAGGGCCTGTGCCTCGATCTGAAATCGCCCGACGGTGTGGCGGTGCTGGAAAAACTGGTAGCCACTGCCGACGTGCTGGTGGAAAATTTCCGGCCCGGTGTGCTGGCCCGGCTGGGGCTGGATTGGGACCGGATGCAGGCCCTCAATCCGCGGCTGATCTATTGCAGCATCACCGGCTTTGGCCAGGACGGGCCGTATCAGAATGTCCGCGTCTATGATCCGGTGATTCAGGCGGTTTCCGGCATTGCTGCGTCGCAGGTGGACAAGGAAGGCAACCCCGGCCTTGTGCGCCACCTGGTGGCCGACAAGGTGACGGCCCTCACCGCCGCGCAGGCCATCACCGCGGCTCTGCTCCGACGCGAGCGCGCTGGCCCCACTGCGCCGGGTGAACGCATCGAAGTCGCCATGCTGGATGCCGCCATCGCCTTCAACTGGCCAGAAGGCATGTACAACTACAGTTTCATGGATGATGCGCCGGCGGCCTGGCCGGAATATGGCGCGCAGATGCGGCTGTGGAAGGCGTCTGACGGGCAGGTGGCGATTGGTGCGCTGCAGGATGCCGAATTCGTGGCGCTCACCCGCAGCCTGGGCCGTGAAGACCTGGCGCAGGATGAACGCTTCCGCTCGTCCGCTGGCCGCATCAAGCACCAGCGCGAATGGGCACCGCAGGTTTCCGCTGAAATCGCCCGCCGCACCCGCGCCGAACTGATGGCCGGCTTTGTCGAACAGGGCGCTGTTGGCGGCCCGGTGGTGCATCTGGCCGATGTGCCGGATGACGCGCAGGTGCAGCACAACGGCATCTGCATCGCGGTGGATCATGGCCCCGGCGTGGGCCGTGTGCAGCAGGCGCGGCCACCGGCGCGCTTTGGTTCGGCGCTGGATCCAATTGGCCCGGCCCCGCATCTGGGCCAACATGGCCGGCAAATCCTTGCCGCGCTGGGCTACGATGCTGCCGCCATTGCCGTTCTTGTGGATAAGGGCGTCCTCAAGGGTTGATGCGGCCTTATGCGGCTGGCGGCTTCGGCACGGCTCTTGCATCATCTGCCGCAAGGCTGCGCTGATTCTGCCATTGCACCCGCCCGGGGTGCTTCCCATATCAGCCGGCATCAGGCGAAGCTCCAGGCTTCGTGACGGAGACGATATGACCAAACAGACTCTGCCCGTGTTGCCGCTGCGCGATATCGTGGTGTTCCCCCAGATGATCGTGCCGCTGTTTGTCGGCCGCGAAAAATCGGTGGCCGCACTCGAAGCCGCGATGGCCGATGGCCGCACCGTGTTCCTGCTTAGCCAGAAAAACCCCGGTGATGAAGATCCCGGCGCCGACGAACTGTACGACGTCGGCACGCTGGCCAATGTGCTGCAATTGCTGAAGCTGCCCGATGGCACGGTGAAGGTGCTGGTTGAAGGCCAGGGCCGCGCCACGCTGGTCAAGCTCGATGCCAGCGGGCCGCATCTGATGGCCGAAGTCGAAGATCGGCCGGACGTGGAACGCAACGAAACCGAAGTGGCGGCGCTGCTGCGTTCGGCGCAAGGCCAGTTCGAACAGTTCATGAAGCTGAACCGCAAGGTTGCCCCGGAAATCGCCAGCCAGATTTCGGCGGTGGAAGAACCCGGCCGCTTTGCCGACACTGTCGCGGCCAATCTGGGCCTGAAGATCGCCGACAAGCAGGCGCTGCTGGCCGAGCCCGATGTGGGCGCGCGGCTGGAGAAGATCTTTGCCTTCATGGAAGGCGAGATGGGCGTGCTGCAGGTGGAGAAGAAAATCCGCAATCGCGTGAAGCGGCAGATGGAGAAGACCCAGCGCGAATATTATCTCAACGAGCAGATGAAGGCGATCCAGCGCGAGCTGGGCGATGCCGACGAGGAAAAAGACGAGATCGCCGAGCTGGAAGAGAAGATCAAGAAGGTCAAGCTTTCCAAGGAAGCCCGTGAAAAGGCGCTGGGCGAACTGAAGAAGCTGAAGGCGATGGCGCCGCAATCGGCGGAAGCCACGGTGGTGCGCAACTATCTCGATACGCTGCTCGGCCTGCCGTGGGGCAAGAAATCCAAGATCAAGAAGGACATTGTCGCCGCACAAGCCGTGCTCGATGCCGATCATTATGGTCTGGAAAAGGTGAAGGACCGGATTATCGAGTATCTGGCCGTGCAGGCGCGCACCAACAAGCTGAAGGGGCCGATCCTGTGCCTCGTTGGCCCGCCCGGGGTTGGCAAGACCTCGCTGGGCCGTTCCATCGCCAAGGCGACGGGGCGCGAGTTCATCCGCCACAGCCTGGGCGGCGTGCGCGATGAAGCCGAAATCCGCGGCCACCGCCGGACTTATATTGGCTCCATGCCCGGCAAGGTGATCCAGAACCTGAAAAAGGCTGGCACGTCCAACCCGCTGTTCCTGCTCGATGAAATCGACAAGCTGGGCCAGGATTTCCGCGGCGATCCGGCATCGGCGCTGCTGGAAGTGCTCGATCCCGAACAGAACAAGGCGTTCAACGATCACTATCTGGAGGTCGATTATGACCTTTCGGACGTGATGTTCGTGACCACCGCCAACAGTTACAACATGC
>NZ_JANPML010000074.1:0-1944 GCF_031422795.1 Sandarakinorhabdus sp. | reverse complement strand
TTGTTGACGCGCTGGGCAATCCCATCGACGGCAAGGGGCCGATTATTGCCGACAAGCGGATGCGCGTTGAGGTCAAGGCGCCCGGCATCATCCCGCGCAAATCGGTGAATGAGCCAGTGCAGACCGGCCTCAAGGCGCTCGATGCGCTGGTGCCCGTTGGCCGCGGCCAGCGCGAACTCATCATTGGTGACCGTCAGACCGGCAAAACCGCTGTCGCTATCGACACCTTCATCAACCAGAAGGCCGTCAACGCCGGCACCGACGAGAGCAAGAAGCTGTATTGCATCTATGTCGCCGTCGGCCAGAAGCGTTCGACCGTGGCCCAAATTGTTCGCGCGCTGGAAGAAAATGGCGCGATGGAATATTCGATCGTGGTCGCCGCCACCGCGTCGGAACCGGCCCCGCTGCAGTTCCTGGCGCCCTACACCGGCTGCACCATGGGCGAGTTTTTCCGCGACAACGGCATGCACGCCGTGATCGTGTACGACGATCTGTCCAAGCAGGCCGTGGCCTATCGCCAGATGTCGCTGCTGCTGCGCCGCCCGCCGGGCCGCGAAGCCTATCCGGGTGACGTGTTCTATCTGCACAGCCGCCTGCTGGAACGCGCCGCCAAGATGAATGATGCCAACGGCAATGGTTCGCTGACCGCGCTGCCGATCATCGAAACGCAGGCGGGTGACGTTTCGGCGTACATCCCGACCAACGTGATTTCGATCACCGATGGCCAGATCTTCCTGGAAACCGAATTGTTCTACCAGGGCATTCGTCCGGCCATCAACGTCGGCCTGTCGGTGAGCCGCGTCGGTTCCGCCGCGCAGACCAAGGCGATGAAGAAGGTCGCCGGCTCGATCAAGCTCGAACTCGCACAGTATCGCGAAATGGCGGCGTTTGCGCAGTTCGGTTCGGATCTTGATGCCTCCACGCAAAAGCTGCTGAACCGCGGCAAGCGCCTGACCGAGCTGCTGAAGCAAGGCCAGTTCCAGCCGATGCCGTTCGAAGATCAGGTCGTCAGCATCTTTGCCGGCGTCAACGGTTTCATCGATTCGGTGGACGCCAATGCCGTCACCCGCTTCGAAGCCGGCCTGCTCAGCCATGTGAAGTCGGCCCATGCCGATCTGCTGGCCGACATTCGCGAGAAGAAGGATCTTTCGGCGGATACCACCGCCAAGCTGAAGGACGTCATCGGCGCCTTCGTGAAGACCTTCGCCTGAAATCAAGCGTCGCCCCGGCCCGCCGGGGTGACGAACCAGGAAGACGAACCGGTTCATGCCTTCGCTTAAATCCCTGAAAATGCGCATCACTTCGGTGAAATCGACGCAGAAGATCACCAAGGCCATGAAGATGGTCGCGGCGGCCAAACTGCGCCGGGCGCAGGAAGCCGCCGAAGCCGCCCGCCCCTATTCGGTGCGGATGGCCGCCGTGATGGCATCGCTCGCCAGCCGCGTGACGGTGGGCCCGGAAAGCCCGCGCCTGCTCGCCGGCACTGGCAATGATCAGGTGCATCTGCTGGTGATCTGCTCGTCGGAACGCGGCCTTGCCGGTGGTTTCAACAGCAACATCGCCAAGCTGGCGCGCCGCACGCTGGAAGAGCTGCTGGGCCAGGGCAAGACGGTCAAGCTGTTGTTCGTCGGCAAGAAGGCGCGCGCGCCGTTTGCCCGCACGCACAAGGAGCTGATCGTCGGCACCGTCGACATGACCCACATCAAGAACGTGGGCTTTGCTGATGCCAAGGCCGTGGCCGATAATGTGGTGGCCCGCTTCGAAGCCGGTGAGTTCGATGTCGCCCACCTGTTCTTCTCCACCTTCAAATCGGCGCTGACTCAGGAGCCGACCCGGCTGCAGATCATCCCCGCCGCGCTTCCGGCTGGTGGCGCTGCCGGTGCCGATGCCTCGGTCGAATACGAGCCGGACGAAGAAGCCATTCTCGCCGATCTGTTGCCGAAG
>NZ_JANPML010000073.1:0-4218 GCF_031422795.1 Sandarakinorhabdus sp. | reverse complement strand
CCTCGCAGCCCACCACCATCAACCTGCGGGTCGGCTTCCAATCGCTGGGCCCGGGCATTCTGGGATCGACGGGCAGCGCACGGACCATCCAAGCAGCGATCAACGTCACAAACCGTATTGCAGCGCGGCAAACGACCAGCTTTGATTCCGCATTGGCCCTGCCAACCTTTTATGACGGTGAATTTGGTGCCGGTACGGCGCTCAACATGTACACGCCTGGTTACAAGGGCGTTGATGTGAACGGTGCCAACTTCGGTATCGATAACAGCACAAAAGTCTACGATACGGATGGCAAATTTAACGCGACCTTCATTGCAGTGAACACGGCGAATGCCCGTGCACTCGGCTATAATCTTGGTTCGACGGTCGATGGCACCATCCAGTTCAGCTCGGATTTCAAATTCGATTTCAACCCGCGCAACGGAATCACTGCAGGGCAAACCGACTTCCTCGCTGTCGCCATCCACGAAATCGGCCACGCCCTCGGCTTCGTCAGCGGCGTCGACGATTATGACTTCGTCGGCACGGGCGGCCCGCTTGCCGATGTCGAATGTTTTGCCGGTGGCATCACGTGTTCCGATTATCCCGATGTGCAGAACGATTGGTGGGGCTCCACGCTCGACATGTTCCGCTATTCCGAAGCCGGCCGGCTGGACTGGACGACCGCCACGCCGAGCTATTTCTCGGCTGATGGTGGCCTGGCGGCCTATCAGGATGGCCTGTTCTCCACTGGCAGCTTTAATGGTGACGGCTGGCAGGCCTCGCACTGGAAGGCGCCGCAATTGCCGAATGGCGCGTTCAGCTGCCTGCGCCCCAAGCTGGGCATCATGAACCCCTATATCTGCGGCGCCCAGGAAGGCATTCTGACCGGGCTCGACATCGCGGCGTTCGATGCCATCGGCTACAACACCAGCGTCGATCTGCTCAACTACAGCCAAACGACAGCGCAGATCAGTTTTGCTGTCGGCGGCGCGGTGCCTGAACCCGCCACCTGGGCCATGCTGATCAGCGGCTTTGGCCTCGTCGGCGCCACCATGCGCCGGCGCCGGGCCGTCACAGCCTGATCTGCCTGTGCATCACTGATTATTGCTGATCGGGGGCTGGCTTCGGCACAACCGGGGCCAGCCCATTTTGCATTCGGTTTGGTTCTTGCAGGCTGGCCCTGGGTTGCAAGATGCCTTGCCTTCACCGCCTTGGCCGCACAATGAAGCGCGATGGGCTCCAGCATGGAAATCGCAATTGAAGCCGCAGGCTGGATCGGGGCGGTGCTGGTGCTGGCGGCCTATGCGCTGGCCAGCGCCGGCCGGCTTGATGCCAAGTCGCCGTTGTTCCAGTGGCTGAATCTGGTTGGCGCGGCCGGGTTCGTGGTCAACACCGCATATCATGGCGCCATCCCGTCGATGGTGCTCAACATCATCTGGTGCGGCATCGCCGTCTTCACGCTGTGGCGGCGACGCGCATGACCGCGTTGGTCCAGCGTTAATTTTGTGTAAATTTTTCTGATTGATATGAACGGAATGCATCCGTAGAAATACTTATCTGCGCCCTGTTGGTGTTGATTCGCTTATTTGGGGGTTTTTTTGCACATGCGTCGCTTTGCTGTTTTGTTCGCTGCCACGGCAGCCGTCGCCTCGCCCGCGCTGGCGATCGATAATTTTGATCCCGCGCCCAATCCGGCCGCTTTGTCGGCAAACGCCGTCAAGCAATTCGCCGCTGTCCCGGCGGTCAAGATCGCCAGCGGCACGCGCAATGGCCTGAATTGGGCCGCCACCAGCCGTGTGATCGGCCAAACGGCGACTTCGGATGTGCTGCCACCCAGCAACACCATCGGCGGCGGCAACCCGCTCTACAAGCCTGCTGCCAACAAGAGCGGCACCGTCGCTTTGATCATGGAATATTCCAACGGCGATCGCTTCATCTGCTCCGGCAGCGTTCTGGCTGATGGCCGCTCGATCGCGACGGCGGCCCACTGCGTCAGCGACGGCGCTGGCACGGCCAACCCGGTGAAGACCACGGTCCACTTCTACAACGGCAATCCCGATGAGCGCGCGGTCAACCCCGGTGCCAGCGAAACCCGCAGCGTCACCGGCTATTTCGTCCACCCGGAATATTCGGGCCAAGTCATCGACCAGAACGATATCGCCATCCTACGCATCAATAGAGACGCACCGGACTCGGCTCAGCGCTATGATCTGTTCACCCCGAATGACCTGACCGGCACGCAGTTCAACGTCGCCGGCTACGGCACGCGTTCGACGACCGGTGGCGTCAATGGCAACACCGCGCCCTTCGGTGCCCGCACCGGCTTCCTGCGCGAAGGCGACAATATCTATGATTACGCCTGGGGCGACGCGCGCTTCCAGAGTTTCTTCACCGAACTGGATGGCAATGGGGAGAATTTTTTCTTCAATCCCCTCACCAACAACAATGTTGCTGACTATGAATTCAGCTACATCTCCGATTTCGACAACGGCTTGCGCGCGCAGGATCAATCGCGCCGCATCGCCAACGCGCTCGGCCTCGGCCCGCTCGGCAACACCTTCTTCGACAACGTCGGCGTTGGTGACCGTGAAGTCGGCATTGCCGGCGGCGATTCGGGCGGTCCGGGCTTCGTCGATGGCAAACTCGCCTCGATCAACAGCTACGGCCTCACCTTCGGCGCCAACTTCGGTGATTTCGACGGCCGATTCAACGCCGGCTGGGGTGAATTCTCGGGTTATGTTCCGATTTACATCCACACCGATTTCATCGCGTCGACCGCGCTGCCGGAACCAGCCAGCTGGGCGATGTTGATCATCGGCTTTGGTCTGACGGGTGCCACCATGCGCCGTCGTCGCGGCGCTGCTGTCGCCGCCTGATACCGGGCTACAATCTGAAAGGGCCGGTTCCGGATCATCAGGGGCCGGCCTTTTTCATGCCCGTTCGAGCAGGCTGCCCCTGATCCGGCCCCACTGCACCACCGGCCAACCGCGTTCCGCCGCCAGCGCCGCCAGATTGGCCGACGGGTTGGCGCAAAGCACGGTGCCGCCACTGGCCAGCGCCAACTCGAAGCAGGGCAGATCGCTGTGATGGTCGCTGGTGAAATGCACCACGGCCCCAACCTGTCCCTGCTGAGCTAGCCCCGCGCCCGCCAGCCAGCGCGCCAGCGCCGCCCGCTTGGCTGCGCCATAGCAGTTTTCCCCGTCCAGCCGGCTCAGCAGCCAATCGCCGTCGCGCACCGCTTCGGTGGCCACCACATCGGCCACGCCCAGACGCGCGGCGATGGCGCGCACGTAAAAGCCATGGCTGGCCGAAGCAATCACCACGCGCCGGCCCGCCGCTGCATCAGCTGCCATTGCGGCCCGCGCCGGGGCCAGCGCGTGGGCAGCCACAAATTCATCGGCAAAGCGCGCGGCAGCCGCGGCCATGCGGGCTTGCGCCACGCGTGGCCCGATCAGCCAGCGGTGAGCCCAGCTCTTGATGCCGCCGCGTGACATCAGGCCCAGGCCGTACGCCACGCCGCCCAGCGCCACGATCGGCAGCAACAGCACCCGCCACGGCGCTTCATGACGCAGCCAGAAACGGATGACATGGGCCCAGCTGCCGGTGTCGGTCAGCGTCCGGTCCAGATCATAAACCGCAACTTCGGTGGACACGAAGGTCATTGTTCCCCTTGGCATTTGCCCCGGCATAGCCCAATTTGCCCGCCATGGGCAGCAACATCAGTTGGCAGGATACCGGCGATGGCGGCGCACGCGTCGCGCTGGCCGGCCGGTTGACCATCGATGATGTCGCCCGGCTCAGCGATGAACTCGGCGCGATCCCGCCGCGCGCGCCCGGCCTCACCATCGATCTGGCGCAGGTTTCGGCCATCGATACCGCCGGCGCCTGGGCGATCAACAGCCTGATGGGCCGCTGGCAACAGGCCGGCCTTACCGCCCGGATCGACGGCGCCGCGCCCGAAATCGATCGCCTGATCCGCGCCCTCACCGTGCCGCCGCCGCCGGTAAAGCGCCGGGCGGATATTGGCAATCCCATCGTCGCCCGGCTGGAACGCATCGGCAAGGCCGTGGTGCATCAGGCCGATAATGCCGGCGGCTTCCTCGCCTTTCTGGGGCAGACGTTGGTGGTGCTGGCCAGCACATTGATCGGCCGCCGCCATCTGCGCTGGCACGCGGTGGTGCATCAGGGCGAAGCCATCGGCGTCAACGCGCTCGGCATTGTCGGGCTGCTGCTGTT
>NZ_JANPML010000072.1:0-2783 GCF_031422795.1 Sandarakinorhabdus sp. | reverse complement strand
TGAGGCGAAGATGGCGCGGGCGGTTGGCAAAGTCGAGGGGGGGAGGTGGGGGGGCTGGCGACGCTTGAGGGCGAGGCCAGCGGCCGAGACGCCTCGACCGGTTGGGTGGGTGGAGACATACAACAAGGAAGAGCGTGGCGGAGCCACGCCGTCGGACGAGTCAAAAAGGGCGGGGATGACCCGCCCTTTTCGCTCGCCGTCCGGACTTGCGCGAGTCCGTGTCCATCGCTGCGCGATGGTCACTGGCCGCGCTGCGTCACATATTCGGATAGTTCGGCCCGCCGCCGCCCTCCGGCACCACCCAATTGATATTCTGCGTCATGTCCTTGATATCGCACGTCTTGCAGTGCACGCAGTTCTGCGCGTTGATCTGCAGGCGCGGGGCATTGTCTTCAAGGCCGACGATCTCATACACACCAGCCGGACAATAACGCTGCGCCGGTTCGTCGTACAAAGCGTAATTCACCTCGATCGGCACCGACGCGTCTTTCAGCGTCAGGTGGCAGGGCTGATCTTCCTCGTGGTTGGTGTTCGACATGAACACGCTCGACAGCCGGTCGAAGTTGATCACGCCATCAGGCTTGGGATAATCGATCTTTGGCGCCGCATCCTTGCGGCGCATGTGGGTGTTATCGGGACTGAGCTTGAAGGTGAACGGCAGTTCGTAGCCCAGATATTCCATCCACATCATGATGCCGCCCATGGCGGTGCCCACCGTGGTGCCGAACTTTTCGACCGCCGGCAGCACGTTGCGCACCATCTTGAGCTCTTCGCTCACCCAGCTCTTCTTGTAGGCGGCGTCATACTCGGCCAGTTCGTCGCTGCTGCGCTGGGCAGCAATGGCGGCCACGGCGCATTCGGCGGCCATCATGCCGGTTTTCATCGCGGTGTGGCTGCCCTTGATGCGCGGCACGTTCAGGAAACCGGCAGCGCAGCCGATCAGCGCCCCGCCGGGGAAGGCCAGTTTCGGCACCGCCTGCCAGCCGCCATCATTGATGGCACGCGCGCCATACGAAACGCGGCGACCGCCTTCGAGGATTTCGCGGATGGCCGGGTGGGTCTTCCAGCGCTGGAATTCCTCGAACGGCGACAGATGCGGATTGTCGTAGTTGAGCCACACCGAGAAGCCCAGCGCCACCTGGCCATTGGCCTGATGATACAGGAAGCCACCGCCATTGGCGTCGGACAACGGCCAACCCTGGCTATGGATGACCCGGCCCGGCGCGTGCTTTTCCGCCGGAATGTCCCACAATTCCTTCAAGCCGATGCCATAGATCTGCGGCTGGCTGTCTTTGCGCAGATCAAACCGGTTGATGATCTGCTTCGAAAGATGCCCGCGCGCGCCTTCAGCGAAAAAGGTATATTTGGCGTGGATTTCCAGGCCGGCAGTCCAGCTGTCTTTCCTGGAGCCATCCTTGGCGATCCCCATGTCGCCGGTGGCCACACCCTTCACGCTGCCATCATCGTTGAACAGCACTTCGGCGGCGGCAAAACCGGGGAAGATCTCCACACCCAGCGCTTCGGCCTGCCCGGCCAACCAGCGCGTGAGATTGCCCAGCGACACCGTGTAGCAGCCCTTGTTCTGCATGAACGGCGGCAACAGCCCGTGCGGGAATTCATATTTCTTGGTCGCGGTCAGCACCCAGTGATGGTTTTCCGTCACCGGCACCGTGAGCGGCGAGTCCATGGTGCGCCATTCCGGCAGCAGTTCATCAAGTGCGCGTGGATCAACCACCGCGCCCGACAGGATATGCGCGCCGATTTCGCTGCCCTTTTCAAGGATGCACACCGAAAGCTCGACGCCCAGGCGCTGCGCTTCCTGTTTGGCCCGGATGGCGGCGGAAAGGCCGGCTGGCCCGCCCCCCACGATCACCAGGTCATAGGGCATCGATTCCCGTTCGCTCACTGCTTTTTCCCCATCCTTGCGCCGCCGCTTCGGGCTGGCGCGCGACTGCCATCATTCACCAGATAGCCCGATGACAAGGGCTTGACCAGACGGGGTGCCTGTTGCTTTTGGTCGCTTGTGACATTGCCCTCCATCACGGTCTCCGATCCGGGCGCTGCCTTGGCCTTTCTGGTCAGCGCTGGCGCCACCGAGGCGATGGCCGAACAGCCGCGCCGCTGGCTGGACGCGCCGCCACCGCGCGCCGAACCGCCGCCCGCACAAACGGCAACGCCGGCACCGCGCCCCGTGGCCTCGACTGCGGCACCCGCAGCGCCCACCGCCGAACACCCGGCCCGTGCCTGCGCCGATGGGCCCGCCCTGCTTGCCCTGCTCGGCCGCTTTCCCGATGCCCGCACCCGGCCGCCCTTGCTGTTTCATGGCGCGCTGGAAGCCCGGGTGTGGGTGCTGATCGACCGGCCCGACGCCGATCCCACCCACCGCGACACCATTGATCGCATGCTGGCCGCCATCGATCTGGATTGGAGCCGCGCCGCGCTGGTCAGCCGTCTGCCGTGGCCAACACCGGGCGATGGCGAACCCACGGCCAGCAGCCTGGCCCGTTTTGCCCCCGTGATCGAACGACTGGCCGAACTGGCGCCGCCGGCGCATGTGCTGGCGCTGGGCCAGGCCGCCGCCGAACTGGCGGGCCCGCAGGCCCGGCTGGGCAGCAGCCGTGGCCGCTGGTTTGATTGGCGCGGCGCGCAGCTGATGCCGTCGATCCATCCGCGCGCCATGGGCGGCAACAAGGAACTGAAACGCCAGGCGTTTGAGCATCTGAAATTGTTCCGGGCCGCCATCGGATGATGCGTGCGACCGCCCTTGTTGCGCTGCTGCTGGC
>NZ_JANPML010000071.1:0-10550 GCF_031422795.1 Sandarakinorhabdus sp. | reverse complement strand
CCGCGCCACCGGCAACACGCTCTACATCCTCGATGAACCCACCACCGGGCTGCATTTTGAAGACGTCCGCAAACTGCTCGAAGTCCTCCACACCCTCGTCGATCAAGGCAACAGCGTCGTCGTCATCGAACATAATCTGGACGTCATCAAAACTGCCGACCACATCATCGATCTCGGCCCCGACGGCGGCGACAAGGGCGGCTATGTGGTGGTAGCCGGCACACCCGAAGCCGTGGCCGCCTGCGACGCCAGTTGGACCGGTAAATATCTCGCCCCGCTACTGGCTGCCTCCCCCCGTGCGGTGGAGGGAGAAGCCGCCGCCCTCGTGAAGCGCACGCGCAAGGCGAAGGGCTGAGGAAGGAAGCGGGGGGCCCCGGCCGGCAGGGACGCAGTTCCTACCAGCCGAAGAACCCTAATAGTCCTCTTCGCCAAGTATCGCCCAGCTCATTCGCAAATCATAAACCCTTATCGCGTAAAGACGATTTCGTGATTGGGGTCGCTGGAACGATTGTCGTGCAGTTTAGCTGCGCCTTGTCGTTCCTGTTGAGTGGGTAAAGCGCGAGGGAAGTGCATGCAGATTGGTGAATTGCTGGTGGCGGCGGGGTTGGTGACCCAGGCGCAGATTGATCGGGCGGTTGATCGCCAGCACGAGGAAGGCGGCCGGTTGGGGCCGAACCTGGTGGCGACGGGGGCGCTTTCGGCCGAGACGCTGGCACAGTTCGTGGATGGCGTGCCGGTGGAGCCATCAACGGTGGCGGAGACGGGCCTGTCTGAGGCGTTTCTGATCGATCTGATGTTGAAGTTCCTGTTTATCGGCCCGGCAGAGACGACGGCTGATCTGAGCGGCGCGTTGCGCTTGCCGCCGGGGCTGGTGACGGAATTGCTGGAAGCGGCGGTGCGCGGGCAGTTGCTAGCGGCGCTGGGCAGCATTGGCGGCGGCCAATTGGGCATGCGTTATGAGTTGACCGACACCGGCAAGGTGCGCGCACGCGAAGCGATGGCGCGTTCGGCTTATTCTGGGCCGGCGCCGGTGCCGCTGGAGGTTTATGCTCATTGGATCGAGCGGCAGAAGGTGACCAACGAGATCATCGACGCCGCCGGCATGCGCCGCGCCTTTGATGGCCTGGAAGTCGCCGATGAGCTGGTGAACAAGCTGGGCCCGGCGATCACCATGGGCCGGGCCTTGTTGATGTATGGCCCGCCCGGCAACGGCAAGACTTCGGTGGCGCAGCGGCTTGATCGCGTGTTTCGCCATGTCATCCACATTCCTTATGCCGTGCTGGTGGAAGGCCAGGTGATGACGGTGTTTGATCCCGATGTGCATCAGCCGGTGGATCGCGATGCCACTGTGGTGCGGCCGCGACTGGTGGCCAGCCTGTACCGGGATGAGGCTGATGGCCGGTTTGTGCCATGCCGCCGCCCGTTCATCGTGACGGGGGGTGAATTGACGCTGGAGATGCTTGATCTGAAGCATGAAAGCGGCGGCAATTTTTATACCGCGCCGCTGCACATGAAGGCGGCGGGCGGCGTGTTGCTGATCGACGATTTCGGCCGCCAGATGGTTTCACCCACGGCGCTGCTCAACCGCTGGATCGTGCCGCTGGAAAACCGCGTGGATTACATGAAGCTGGCCACCGGCAAGAGTTTCCGGGTGCCGTTCCAGACGGTGGTTATTTTCTCCACCAACCTGGCGCCAGCCGATCTGATGGACCCGGCGTTTCTGCGTCGTATTCCCTACAAGCTGGAGATTGGCCCGCCCTCGGCTGAGGCGTGGCGGCGTATTTTCAAGAGCGTGACAGTGGCCAACGGCATCGAGGCCGACGACAGCCAGATCCGTGCGATCGAGCATGAACTGACCGTGACGCAGGGCCTTGATCTGGCCGCCTATCAGCCGCGATTCCTGATCGAGCAGGTTGTGGCTTCGTCCCGCTTCAGGGCGCAGCCGCCGGCGCTGCACCGCGAACTGGTGAGCCTGGCGCTGGCCAACCTCACCGTGGGCCGCAGCCCCGGCGGCGGTGACGGCGTTGGGGTCGGCAGCGGATCACTGGCCAGAGTTGCGTGAGGGTTAGTTCCAGCCGAAGCGCACGCCATAGCTGAGGCCCACCGACACTTGATCCCGCTGCCCGCGCAGGCGGATGAGGCTGGAATCTGCCGCCACATCGCCCAACCGATCATAGCTGGTGAACAAGGTTACCGCGCCATTTTTGCCGAAGCGGCCCAATGGTTTGGTGAGCGCGCCGGAGACGCCGGCAGAGATCAGGCCGGAGCCGGTGTTGAAGGCCGGCAGGCCGGCGGCGCGGGCTTGCACCGGGGACACGCCGAAATACACGTTGCTGTAATCGCTGTCGGCCCAGGTGGCGCGCAGCGAGAGGTTCCACAGCAGGCTGGCGTCGCGCTTGCGGTCGCTCCAGCCGATGATGGTATCGGCGATCAGGCCATCGTGGCCGCCCGTGCCCTGCCGCACCTCGGCGCGCAGGCGCAGCTTGCCACCCGCCAGGCTTTTCTGGGCAAAGCCGCCGAATTCGCCGGCAACGCCGATATTGCCCATGCCCAGCAGCGCCGTTGAGCCGCCGGTGATCAGGAACGGCGAGCCACCGGTATTTTCCTGTCGGCCAAAGCGGATCTTGGCGAGCGGGCCGATCTTCCAGCCATCGCGGTTGATGGCGTTCCAGCCCAGACCATCGGGGACGGAAAGGAACACGGCGTCTTTATAGTTGAGCCGCAGATCGGGGAAGATCGACAGGCCGTGATCGCGGCTGCCTTGCCAAACCGGCGCAACGATGGGCGCGAGGCCAAGGCCCAGGGTCCAGGTTTTTGGCGCGGGTGGGCGCAGGGCCTGAGCGCCTTGCAACGTGGTGGGCACGCCCGGCGCCGGGCCCTGCTGGGCCTTGGCTGGGGCCATGGCGAGCGTGGTGGCGATCAGGATCGGAGCGGCTGCGCGGCGGAACATCGGGGGGCCTTTGGTGGATTGGGGGTGGGTTGGCGATACTGGTATTGTTACGGAACTGCAATGTGCCTGTGGCGCCACCCGTTGGGATCGGTGGGCCTAAGTGCTACAGTAGATACGCAATCGCCACGATGGGAAGTCGCACCAGCGCGGGCCACATTGGAACGAGCACAAACCCATGGGAGCACCACATGAGCCATCTGCCGCAGGATCTGCACGACATCTTCCCCACCGCTGCTGACCGGTTGCGGCAGTTGAAAGAAACGGATCGGCATTTCCGCACGCTGGCCGAACGCTATGCCGTTCTGGATGACGAAATCCGCCGCAGCGAGATGGGCGTGACCCCGGCCATGGACGATGCCCATGCCGAGAGCCTGAAGAAGGAACGGCTGCAGCTGCTCGACCAGATCGCCGCCATTCTGGAAGGAGAAAAAGCATGACCACCGATCAGATCGCCGCCACCCTGCGCGCCCGGCTGAACGAGCTGCACGCCGAAATCGCCCGTCTGGAACAGGCCACGATCCAGCCGCTTTCGGCCAAATTTGCCGATCAGGCCAATGATCTGGAGGAACTGGCGACCAACGAAGGGCTGGAAGTGCAGCATATCCACGAGGCCGAGCAGATACTGGCGGCGCTGGAACGTATCGAGACGGGCAATTATGGCGTGTGCAGCAATTGCGGTGCCGATATCGTCCCGGCGCGGCTGGCGGCGCTGCCGACGGCGACCCGCTGCATCAACTGTGCGGCGTGATGGCGCGCGTTTCGGCGCGCGGCGTGATGGCGGATGACAGGTGGGGCGCCGGCCGCTAACCAGCATGGCCATGAGCCTGCAGCCCCACTCCACCCCCTTCATCCGCTTTGCCGAATGGTTTGCCGCCGCACAGGCCGCTGAACCCAACGACCCCAATGCCATGGCAGTGGCGACAGCGACACCCGCTGCCGCGCCATCCTTGCGCGTTGTGTTGTTGAAGGCATGGGATGAACGCGGTTTCGTGTTCTACACCAATCTCGACAGCCAAAAGGGCAGTGAGCTGGCGGCCAACGCGCAAACCCATCTGAATTTCCACTGGAAATCGCTGCAGCGCCAGGTGCGCATCGGTGGCCGCGCCGAACTGGTGAGCGAGACGGAAGCAGACGCCTATTTCGCCACGCGCCCGCGCGAAAGCCAGCTCGGGGCTTGGGCCAGCCTGCAAAGCCAACCCCTGCCCGACCGTGCCACCTTTGAAGCGCGCATTGCCGAGATGGATGCGCGTTTTCCCGCCGATGTGCCGCGTCCGCCGCGCTGGAGCGGGTGGCGCGTGGTGCCCGAACGCATTGAATTTTGGCAAGCGCGCGATGGCCGCTGGCATGAACGCGAAGTGTTTCTGCGGGAGGCTGACGGCTGGCGTTTTGGCCTGGTGTATCCCTGATGCGCCTGCCCTTTACCCAGGTCGATGCGTTTGCTGCTGGTGCCTTTTCCGGCAATCCGGCGGCCGTGATGTTTCTGGAGCAATGGCTGCCCGACAGCGTGCTGCAAGGCATCGCAGCCGACAATAATCTTTCGGAAACCGCCTTTCTGGTGCCGCATGACGGCCCTGAGGCGGATTTTGAGTTGCGCTGGTTCACGCCAAAACTGGAGGTGGCGCTGTGCGGCCACGCGACGCTGGCCAGTGGCCATGTCGTGCTGGAAGCGCTGCCGAATTTGCAGGTGGCGCGCTTTCTCACCCGCAAGGCCGGCCTGCTGATGGTGGCGCGCGATGGCCCGCGATTGGTGATGAGCCTGCCGTCATGGCCGGCCCAGCGGCCGGTGACGGGTGCCGAGGAAGCCGCCGTGGCTGCTGCTCTGGGATCGCTGCCGTACGAAGTGTGGGCGCGCGGTGACGATTATCTGGTTGCCGTGTTCGATTCGCCCGATCAGGTTCGAAGCTTGCAGCCGGATTTCAAGGCCGTGCTGGCGCTGGCGCCGGGCATTGATCTGATGCTGATTGCCACGGCACCAGGTGAAGACACCGATGTGCTTTCGCGCGTGTTCGTGCCGGCATGCGGGATCGGTGAAGATCCGGTGACGGGCAGTGCCCACGCCGTGATTGCACCGCTGTGGGCCGGGCGGTTCGGTCGCCCGCAGTTCACGGCGTTTCAGGCCAGCACCCGCGGCGGACGGCTTGATTGCCGGGTTGCCGGTGACAGCGTTGTCCTCACCGGCACGGCCCGCACCGTGATCCGTGGTGAGTATGACTTGCCGGATGCAGCCCTGAACGGCTAACGCCGGGGGATGACGCGTTTTATCAAGATGCACGGCTTGGGGAATGATTTCCTTGTGCTCGATGCGCGCGCGCAGCCGATCACGCTGAGCGCCGCGCAGGTGCGATCATTGGCCAATCGCCATACCGGCATTGGTTTTGATCAGCTTGTTTTGATTGAACCCAGTGCCAGCGCCGATGTGCGGCTGCGTTTCTGGAACAGTGATGGCGGTGAAGTGGCGGCGTGTGGCAACGGCAGCCGGGCTGCAGCCACGTTGTTGGGCGGGACGCACAGTATCGAAACGGCAGGTGGCAGGCTGGATAGTGCCGCGACCACCGGCGGCGCCGAGGTCGACATGGGCCAGCCGCGCTGGGAATGGGATGCCGTGCCGCTGGCCTATCCGATGGATACGGCCAATCTGCCGCTGGCGTGGGAGGGGCTTGAACATCCGATGGCGTTGTCGGTCGGCAATCCGCATGTGGTGTTTTTTGTGGCTGATGCGGCCGCTGTAGCGCTGGAACAGATCGGCCCGGTGATCGAACATGATCCGGTGTTTCCGGAACGGGTGAATGTGGGCATTGCCCAGGTGGTGGCCCGCGATCATCTGATCTTGCGCGTGTGGGAACGCGGGGCCGGGGCGACCTTGGCATGCGGCACCGGGGCGGTGGCCGCCGTGGCCGCAGCGCAGCGGCGCGGGCTGGTGGATACCGCCGTGCGCGTGTCTTTGCCCGGCGGCGATCTGAATGTTACGCGGCGCGATGATGGCCATCTGCTGCTCGCCGGGCCGGCGGTGATCGCCTTTACCGGCGATATTGATCTGGAGCTTCACGCATGAGCTGGATGGGGCGGCTGACGCAGGGGCTGGCGAAATCATCGAAGCGCCTGGCCGACAATATTACCGGGCTGGCCACGGGCACGCTGCCACTGGATGATGATCGGCTCGACGCGATCGAGGAAGCCTTGATCGCCGCCGATCTGGGCCCGGCGGTGGCAGGCCGCATCCGCGCGCGCTTGGGCGATCAGAAATTTGCCAAGGGCATTGATGAAGCCGGCATTCGCCAGGTGGTGGCCGAAGAAGTGGAGGCCATATTGGCGCCGGTGGCACTGCCGCTTGAGGTGACGCATCGGCCGCAGGTGGTGCTGGTGGTGGGCGTGAACGGCAGCGGCAAGACCACGACCATCGCCAAGCTGGCCAGCCAATGGCAGGCCGGCGGCAAATCGGTGATGCTGGCCGCGGGTGACACGTTCCGGGCCGCGGCCATTTCCCAGCTGCAGATCTGGGCAGATCGCATTGGCGTGCCGATCGTGGCGGGCGAACAGGGCGGTGATGCCGCCGGCCTGGCGTTTGACGCCGTCAAGCGGGCGATGGACGAGGGCATTGATCTGCTCATCATCGATACCGCGGGCCGCTTGCAGAACAAGGCCGGTTTGATGGACGAGCTGGCCAAGATAAAGCGCGTGATCGCCAAGCTGGATCCAACCGCGCCGCATGATGTGTTGCTGGTGCTGGATGCCACGACGGGCCAGAATGCGCTCAATCAGATCGAGGTGTTTGGCCAGGTGGCGGGCGTCACTGGGCTGGTGATGACCAAGCTGGATGGTTCGGCGCGCGGCGGCATGCTGGTGGCGGCAGCCGAGAAATATCGCCTGCCCATCCACGCGATTGGTGTGGGCGAAGGCATGGACGATCTGCAGCCCTTCGACGCCGGCGAATTTGCCAGAGCCCTTGCCGGGGCGGACGACTGAGCGATCAGTAGCAGAGCTTCAGCTTTGCCGCCTTCAGCTCGCCGCGCGCAGCCGCAGCCCGGTATTGGCCGCCGCTTCCGCTGCTGCAATCGCTTCCGGGATCCGGTTGGCCGGCACCGGCGGTGACAGCGCAAAGCCCTGCACGCGGTGGATACCGGCGGCGCGGGCCAGTTCCAGTTCTTCGCGGGTTTCAACGCCTTCGGCCACCAGCATCAGGTCCAGCGAATGGCCAAGGCTGGCGGCAACCCGGAAGATGTCGGCGGCGGCCGACTGGCCGGGCGCCCCCGACAGCAGCGAGCCGGAGATCTTCAGTGCATTGATCGGCAGGCGCCGCAAGCGATCGAGCGAAGAGAAACCGGAACCGAAATCATCCATGGCAACGCCAACGCCCAGATCGATCAGCCGTTCGATGTTGGTGCGGCAAGCGTCTTCATCGGTCATCAGCGCCGTTTCGGTGACCTCCAGCGCCAGGCGGTGTGGCGGCAGACCGGCGCTCTTCAGCTCGTTCAGCACTTCGTCCACCATGCCGGGCTGGCGCAGATCGTGCACCGACGCGTTGATCCACAGGTTCATTGTCTGATCCAGGCTGGCTGTCACGGCAGCGGCTTGTTCCAGCACCAGCCGGCGCAGTATTGTGATCAGGCCGCGCGCTTCGGCGATGCGAACCAGTTCTTCGGGTGCCACCGGCTCGCCGCCATCGGGCTGCCAGCGGGCAAGTGCTTCCAGCGCCACCACCTTGCCGGTTTCGAGATCGATCAGTGGCTGATAGGCGACATCGATATTGCCGGCACGCAGGGCCGAACGCACCCGTGAATCGACCCCGGCATTGCGCGCCGAAAGCAGTTTCAGTTCGGGCGTGAACAGGCAGATATGGCTGCCCGGATGTCCCTTGGCCGACAGCAGCGCCAGATCGGCGGCGCGCAGCAGATCTTCGCCTTCGATACCATTGTCGGGGCTGACCGCGACACCAACAGCTGCACCCACCTGGATCTCGGCATCGCCAAATCGGGCAGGCTGATCGACAGCCTCGATCAAGTGGCGGGCCAGGTCCATCGCGGCGTGCACGTCGTCACCATCGGCCAAAACGGCGAACTCATCGCCGCCAAGCCGGCTGGCAAACAGGCCGGGATCGGCGGTGCGCAGGCGGAAACCCACGCGCGTGATGACGCGATCGCCCATGGCATGACCATAACGATCGTTCACCTGCTTGAAGCCGTCCAGATCGACCAGCAAGAGGCTAAAGCCCTCACCGCGCAACAGGCGCTTGTCCAGTTCTTCCAGAAAGGCGCGGCGGTTAGGCAGTCCGGTGACGGGGCAGCGCCTGATTTCGCGGTTCAGTTCGGCGATGGCGTTGCGCTCGCCCGTGCTGTCGCGCATCACCGTTACCCAGCCGCCGCCGGGCACGGGCTGGCATTCCAGATCGACAGCGCGGCTGTCGTCCAGGTGCATGGTGGCGCTGAAGGGCTGGCGCATGCCCACCAGCATGGCGGCATGGCCCAGAAATTCCTCACGATTGGTTGCGGCCTTTTGCAGGTTGGGCGCATCGGCCAGTAGTTCGGCAAAGGTTGGCGGATTGGCTTGATCGATCGGAGCCACCCCCAGCAAATCCAGCGCACTGCGATTCATCGCCACCACCCTGGTATCGGCATCAAGGATGGTGACCGCCTGGCTGAGCGTATGAACGGCGGTTTCAAGCCGCTGCCGTTCGGCGGCCTGCGCCTCGCGCGCCAGCAGCAATTGCATGTGGCTGGCATAGCCGCGGCGCGCCATTGCCACGCACAACAGCCCGAACACCAGCACACCCACGCCAGCGGCTATGCCCCATGGCGACGGCCAATAGCGCATCAGCGACAAACCGATCGGCAGGCTCACCGCCGGAAATTGCACCAGGGCGATCAAGGGCCGGCCCGGCCCGGTGCCATTGGCCGCTCCCAGCGTTGCCAGCGCCACCATCACCGCCACTGCCTGTGCCAGCACCGGTGCCGGCTGGCGCAGGACGGCTGCAACGATCCCACCGATCCCAACCGCCACGATGATGGTGCCCAACACATAACGGGCTTCGATTTCTTCCAGATCCGCATCGCCATCAGGTCGGCGCACGGCGTGGCAGGCAAAGATCACGAAAGCGAAACCCGCGAACGCCAACCCGGCAAAGAACAGCGCCGGCAGGCTTTTCACGGTCAATGCCGTGGCAATCGCCAGCGCCGCTGCGATCGGCCCGGCAAAGGCAAATGACAGGAAGTAATTGCCCAGATCCCGGGTCAGTTCGGCTTGCAGGGACGCCGGCAACGGCGCACCCAGCAAGTTCCGGGCCCAGCGCAGTGGCCAACTGCGGCGGATATGCACCTCGGAGCGATCACGAACTGAATCAACCATAACAACCCAAATGTGTAACATGGTCTCCAAGGGCTGGATAGCAGCCTGATTTCAACCGAAAATGACGCTCTCAGGCCACGGTGCTTGACCACCCTGCCCCATGCGCTTATGGAGGCGCCGGCTTCCGGGAGGAGGCCATGCGTCCGAGGATGCACGCCGGCCAGCGAGTTTTCGCCCGCCGGCGCGTTTCTATTTGGAGGCAAATTGGTTTGAATAAGGGGCCTCTGGGCTTTGTTTGACAGTCTTTCCGATCGCCTTGGCGGCATCTTCGAACGGTTGCGCGGCCGCGGTGCGCTGACCGAAATCGACGTGCGTGCGGCCATGCGCGAAGTGCGCGTGGCGCTGCTGGAAGCCGATGTCGCCCTGCCCGTCGTCAAGGATTTCATCGACAACGCCACAGCGCGCGCCATCGGTGCCGAAGTCATCAAATCGGTCACGCCCGGCCAGCAGGTCGTCAAGATCGTCAATGATTGCCTTGTTGAACTGCTTGGCGGTGACGATGAACCAACCCCGCTGAAGATCGCCGTTACCCCGCCCGCTGTCGTGATGATGGTTGGCCTGCAGGGTTCGGGCAAGACGACGAGCAGTGCCAAGCTGGCCAGCTGGCTTTCCACGCGTGAGCGCAAGAAGGTCATGATGGCCAGCCTGGACGTCGCCCGTCCGGCCGCGCAGGAACAATTGCGCGTGCTGGGTGAACAGACCGGCATCGCCACCCTGCCCATCATCGCCGGCCAGACTCCGGTGCAGATCGCCGAGCGCGCCCGTCAGTCCGCCCGCCTGCAGGGTTTTGACGTGGTGGTTCTCGACACTGCCGGCCGTCTGGGCGTGGACGAAGCGTTGATGGACGAAATGGCCGCCATTGCCGCTGCCACGACGCCCGATGAAATCCTGCTGGTGGTCGACAGCCTCACCGGTCAGGATGCGGTCAATGTTGCCACCGCCTTCAAGGAACGCGTGGCGCTGACCGGTGTGATTCTTACCCGCATGGACGGTGATGCCCGCGGCGGCGCGGCGCTTTCGATGCGGCAGGTCACCGGTGCGCCGATCCGCTTTGCCGGTGTCGGCGAAAAGCTGGACGCGCTGGAACTGTTTGACGCCCGCCGTGTTGCGGGCCGCATCTTGGGCATGGGCGACATTGTCGGCCTGGTGGAAAAAGCTGCTGCCAATTTCGAAGCCGATCAGGCCGAGAAAATGGCCGAGAAGATGGCCAAGGGCCAATTCGACATGGACGATCTGCGCCAGCAACTGGCCCAGATGAAAA
>NZ_JANPML010000070.1:0-2142 GCF_031422795.1 Sandarakinorhabdus sp. | reverse complement strand
TCAAACATGAACTGCTGGCGCGGATCGCGCATCACCTGATCCAGCTTGTTGCGGATGCGCATATAGTTGGAGGCGTTCTGGCTTTCCGACATCTTGCCCATTTCGGCCTGCAGCGTATCGGTGAGGGCGGAGAGCAGATAGGGGATCGGCGTATCGGTGGTGACCGCAGCCAGCCCCTGCGCATAAACCGATTTGGCCCGCGCCATCTGCAGGCAGCGTGCCAGGATATCGCGATCCATGTCGCGGGCGGCGCCTTCGCTGGTCAGCAGCACTTCGCAATGTTCTTCAAAGTTCATCAGCCAATAGGGCAGTTCCAGATTGTCGACATTGAACACCATGCCGGTGTGTTCGAACGCCTTGGCATATTCGCCGTGCGGATCGATCATCACGACATGGCCTTCCGGGGCTTTTTCGATGATGCGGTGCAGGATCAGCGCAGTGCTGGTGGATTTGCCGGTGCCGGTCGAACCGACGATGGCGAAATTCTTCGAAAGAAACGTGTCGAACAACAGCGCGGCGCGCACATTGGCGGTGGGATAGACCACACCGATCTGGATGTGCGGGCGATCATCACCGGAAAACACCCGCGCCGATTCCGGGCTGGTCATCGGATAGGCAAGGCTGCCAGCCCGCGGATAAACACCGACCCCGCGGCCAAAGCCAGAGATGCTGCGGTCCGCCGCAATCGCCGCTTCGCCGACCAGATCAACCTCGGCGATGGCGACATTGTCTTGCCAGGTGATGCCGCGCAGGGTGGCGACCACCCAGCGTTCGCCCGATTCCACCTTCACCAGGCCGCCCAGCATGCCGGCTGCGGCAATCACCGAATCGGGATTGTCTTTCAGGCTGGCGGTGGCGGCGATATCGATGCGCAGCCGCAAATGGCCGGCGGTAACGCCCACCACTTCGCCGATCACGGTGTCTTCATGCATGGCGCTTCACTCCCTGGCCGCGCCGATGTGCCCAGATTCCGGTTAAAATAGGCTGAAGCCTCCCCATTTGCCGTGATTGCGCTTGCCCGCGGTCCGCGTCACCATGCGGAAAGTTGGGGAGAATGCGCATGACCGGTTTTTATCCGCACACGATCGTGGCCGAAGGGCTGGGCTTTCCGGAAGGGCCAGTGGCGATGGCCGATGGCAGCGTGCTGGTGGTGGAAATCCGCCCCGGCCGCATCACCCGCGTGCATCCCGATGGCCGCACCGAAACGGTCGCCACGCCGGGCGGCGGGCCCAATGGCATGGCGGTGGGGCCGGATGGCGCGCTTTATGTCTGCAACAATGGCGGGTTCGAATGGTATGAGCAGGAGGGGATGCTGCTGCCCGGCAATGCCGCCAAGGATTACACGGCCGGCCGTATCGAACGCATCGACATCGCCACCGGCACGGTGGATCGCCTGTACGACAGCTGCGACGGCCACAGGCTCTCGGGCCCCAACGATATCGTGTTCGATGCCCATGGCGGCTTTTATTTCACCGATCTGGGCAAGCATTTCGATCACCACACCGATGCTGGCGGGTTGTTTTATGCCCTGCCCGATGGATCGAAGATCACCCGGTTGATCCACGGTCCAGACTTGAACGGCGTCGGCCTCAGCCCGGATGGGAAAACCGTCTATGCCGCCTCCACCAGCCGGCGCGTGGTGCTGGCGTTCGACATCGTGTCGCCCGGCGTGCTGGCGCCGGAGCCGCTGCCGGCAGTGCCCGGCCGCCACGTGACCGCGTGGGCCAGCAAGACCTACCTCGATTCGCTGGCTATCGAAGCCAATGGCAACATCGCGCAGGCGACACTGATCGAAAGCGCCGGCATCACCAGCATCGATCCGGCGACGGGGGCACAGGAATATTTCCCCTTCCCCGATCTGCTCACCACCAACATCTGTTTCGGCGGCGCGGACATGATGGATGCGTGGGTTTGCCTGTCCACCACCGGCAAACTGGCCAAATGTCGTTGGCCACGGCCAGGCCTCAAACTCCACTTCAACGCATGATCCTGAAAGCCAACGGGCTGGAGTTTGCCTGCGATGTCGCCGGTGAAGGCCCCGACGTGGCGCTGTGCCTGCACGGCTTTCCCGAATCGCGCTTTTCCTGGCGCTATCAATTGCCGTTCCTTGCCGCCCACGGCTGGCGCGCGGTGGCGCCCGAT
>NZ_JANPML010000069.1:0-4133 GCF_031422795.1 Sandarakinorhabdus sp. | reverse complement strand
GCGATCTTGCGCCTGAAACTGGTGGGCGAAACCGCGCATCGGCTGCCGGCACCCGTGGCCAGCGCGACGCGGGTGTCGCCGGTGTGCGGTAGCAAGATCATCGCCGATGTGGTGCCCGCTGCCGATGGCCGCATCGCCGCGCTGGGGCTGGATGCCACCAGGGCCTGCACCTTGGGCCAGGCCAGCGCCGCCGTGGTGATGCAGCGTGCGCCCGGCCATGATGCCAGCGCGCTAAGCGTCACCCGCAGCCAGCTTGCCGATTTCCTGGCTGGCCGCAGCGAGACCGCGCCCGACGGCTGGGCGATCTTTGCCCCCGCCCGCGCCCACCGCGCCCGCCACCCCTCCATCCTGCTGCCGCTGGATGCAGTGCTGGCCGCGTTGGCCGATGCCGGGCAGGCTGCCGCCTGATGGAGCATGGTTCGACCCTGCTGCGCGATGCCGTGGTGTATCTGGCGGCGGTCGTCGTGCTGGTGCCGTTGTTCGTGCGCTTCAAGCTGGGTGCCGTGCTCGGCTATCTGGCTGCCGGTATCCTGATCGGGCCGTCGGTTGCGGGCCTGGTTGGTAATGCCGAACAGACGCTGCAATTTGCCGAATTCGGCATTGTTCTGCTGCTGTTCGTGATCGGGCTGGAACTGCAACCCTCGCGGCTGTGGGCGCTGCGGCGCGATATTTTTGGGCTGGGGCTGGCACAGGTGCTGGTGTGCGGGCTGGCGCTGACCGGGCTGTTGTTGGCGATGACCAGCCTCACCTGGGAAGCTGCGCTGGTGGTTGGCCTGCCGCTTGGCCTGTCGTCCACGGCGCTGGTCATGCAATTGCTCAACGAACGCCACATGGCCGCCACGGCCTTTGGTGAACGCAGCTTTTCGATGCTGCTGTTCCAGGATCTGGCCATCGTGCCGCTGCTCACCGTGGTTGCGGCCCTGTCGCGCGCACCGGTCGCCAATCCGGAGCCGGGCTGGGTGATGGTCGCCAAGACGGTCGGGGCGCTGGCGTTTCTGGTCGCTGTTGGCCGCTTTGTGTTGCCGCGTCTGTTCCGCATCATCGGCACGCTGGGTGCCCGCGAAGCTTTCGTCGCCGCCGCCTTGCTCTCCGTGCTGGGCAGCGCGCTGCTGATGGCGTCGCTGGGCCTTTCCATGGCGCTGGGCGCGTTCGTCGCTGGCGTCATGCTGGCCGAATCGCCCTATCGCCACGCGCTGGAAACCGACATCGAACCGTTTCGCGGGCTGATGCTGGGCCTGTTCTTCATCGCCATCGGCATGAGCCTTGATCTGCGGGTCGTGGCCGACAATTGGGGGCTGGTCATCGCGCTGGTGGTGGGCGTGATGGCGGTGAAAACCGCCAGCATCGCCGTGTTGGCGCGCAGTTTCGGCACCGATTGGCGCCGCGCTGTGCAGATGGGCCTGCTGCTGGCGCAAGGCGGCGAATTCGGTTTCGTGCTGTTTGCCGAAGCCGAACGCGGCCTGCTGATCAGCCATTCGGCGGCGCAATTGTTCGGCGCAGTCGTCACCTGTTCCATGGCGTTGACGCCGCTGCTGTTCCGGCTTGCCATGCGCTGGCTGGAACCGGCAGCCGACGCCGGCAGCCGCGACGGCCCGGAAAGCGCCGGCACCGACAGTCACGGCGGCCATGTCGTGCTGGTCGGCGCCGGACGGGTGGGGCAGGTGGTCGCCCAGATGCTGCGGGCGCGCGGCGTGGGGCTCACCGCCGTCGATCTGGACGCCGAATTGATCGACATCACCGCCCGCTTTGGCAACACCGTATTCTGGGGCGACGGCACGCGGCTGGACATCCTGCGCAACGCCGGCGTTGGCAGCGCCAGCGCGCTGGTCTTTGCCATCGACGGCCAGTGGGACCCGAAACCGGTGCTCGCCCCCATCCAGGCCGAATGGCCCGATCTGCCGATCATCGCGCGGGCCTATGATCGCACTCACAGCATCGCCCTGCGCCGGGCCGGCCTGGACCAGGTGACCCGCGAAACCCTGGAAAGCGCTGTCGCCATGGGCCGCGACGTGCTCGCCACGATTGGCACGTCCGAAACCATGATCGACGCCATCGAAGCCGAATACCGCCGCCGCGACCTTGAACGGCTGGACCTGCAGGTGATCAGCGGCGACATGATGACCGGCGCCGACAATATCATCCGCGGCGCCCTCGATCTCGACGGTGCAGCAGACCCGGCCTCGCTGGGCGAAATCCCACCGGCCTGAAAAGGGCGCCGTCACCGGCCAATTCAGCCAATCAAAATCTCCTGCAGTTTTGACACTTTTGACGATTCGTATCGGATTCAGGATTTTTCAGCCACGCTCGCTCACCCCGCGGCCAAACGCCGGGCAGTACCATTTTGACAGGCTTTGCCTGTGTAGGACAGATGGGCGGTTGTTCTTGGTTTTTAGGAAGGAAAGAGGGCCTCCGGCGGGCAGGGGTTGAACCCCTGCACCCACTTTCGTTTGGGTCCTGGCTTTGACATCGCAGTCAGTTTGTGTATTTTAAGTTACATTTAGAAGGTCCGGCGCACCGCCGAATTTCTGGAATGGCTGATCGGGCTGCGAGACGTGCAGGCGCGGGCGCGCATCGCCAAACGGATCGACCGGCTGGCGCAAGGCAATTTCGGCGATGCCAAGTCGATCGGCAATGGCGTCAGCGAACTGCGCTTCGATTTCGGGCCGGGGTACCGCGTCTATTACATGATGCGCGGCCAAGTGGTGGTGATCCTGCTGTGCGGTGGCGACAAGAGTTCGCAGCAACGGGATATCGAACGCGCCGTGGCGCTGGTGAAGGAAGTTTGAGCATGACCATCGAAACCAAGCCCTGGGATGCGGCGGACGTGCTGAACACGCCCGCCGATATCGCCGCCTATCTGGATGCCTATCTGGAAGATGGCACCCCCGAAGAACTGCTGCGCGCCCTCAGCACCGTGGCCCGCGCGCGCGGCATGACCGAACTCGCCCGCCAATCCGGCATCAGCCGCGAAGCGCTGTATCGGGCGCTGTGCGAAAGCGGTAACCCGACGCTGGACACGCTGGTGCGGGTGCTGAAGGCGCTGGGGGTGCGGCTGGCGGTTGCGGCTTGAGGGAAGAGAGGGGGGCCTCCGGCGGGCAGGGTCGAGGACCCTGCACCCGCTTGTTTTTGGGTGTGCTGGTGGGGCGGGCGGTCGCCAGAGCCAGGAATGGCGGGCTACGACCCCATTGCGGACATTCAATCATAATCCAGGCTTGCTTGTGACCGTCCGCTGGTTCAGCTTCGACTGTAGCGTACGAAGGTAGCTAACCAACATCTATGCCCAGCCGCATTCACGACATTCGCACCAAGATGAGCGAGCAGGAACTCGCTCGATGGAAAGCTGAATTCTTTGAGGTTCACACGCCGATCGCGTTGGCGGAGTGTGTGCAGCAGTTCGGCAGCATTGTCGGCGATCATGCAGTAGACAGCTCTCGTGCGGGCTTCTGGCGGGACGCTCACCTCGCCTCAAACTTTGGCATTCATCGCAAAGCCAGCCGCATTCTAATGCTCGGGCCGGAAAATGATGCGAACCACAAAATTGCTCCGGATTTTCAGATTGAGGTCGATGGCACATGGGCGCGGTACGAACTGGTTGAAGCGCTGCCAGTCGGGCGTCGCCGGTCAGACGAATTTCGTGAAGACCGAGAAGCCGGTGGCGGTAAAGCCCGATCCGACCATGTCCCAAACAAGACGGAGTTGACCGAAATTTTGTCGAAAGCCGCAGCCATAAAGGTAGCGAAGTCAACAATATATTCCGACTGTCGCGGGCTCGTAATAAAGCTTTCGACATGGGCGCTCCTGAGCGATGAAGCGAAGGAGGAAGTATTAACATCGGGAACCGAACAGGCCGGAAAAATCTTTGGCGAGGTATGGGTGATTGATGGGTCTGTTACCTATCTGGTCTGGTGTGACGGGCATCCAGCTTATCGTTTGCAGCGATGAAGATCGGCGGTTGATGCGAGAAAGTCGAGCGGCAGCCCTTGTTATCCTGCGCACCCAAACCTGCCATTCCGCTCTCCACCCCATTCAAGACGTTCTGATGCCAAACCTCCAATTGCCCCGTCGCCCCGCACTTGATGCGGGGCTTGGCTTTTTGGCGCGGTGGAAGGCAGCCAAGCCCCGCATCAAGTGCG
>NZ_JANPML010000068.1:0-4599 GCF_031422795.1 Sandarakinorhabdus sp. | reverse complement strand
GGCCTGTCTTTTGGTCGCAGTCTAGCGGCCTCCTTTTTGATCCCGGTTTATTTCATCGAGACGCGGATACGCCCCGATTCGCGGGTGATTCGCGCGATTCTGGCTGTCGATATCGCAGAAGCGGTGTTCTTGGAGCGCCGCTTGCCCTCGCCTGCCATTTGGCGATTTACCGTGTTGCATACATCGGTTCGGCTCTTCTATTTAAATAATGCTTAACAATGATTCACTAATGTTACAGTCGAATATTTGACTCCTGACTTGGTTACTGAGATATAGCGCAACTATTGGGTCGCTGTGTTGCGTATAAGTTCCTGTCTCTCGGAGATGGGGGAGGGTTTGTATGCTTAAGGTTTATTTTACTAGTGTTAGTCGCCCTTTGAGTGGAATTTTCCGCTCCAGGCAGGGCGCTACCGCCACAGAAATGGCACTGATACTGCCACTACTGACTAGCATGTTGTTCGGCGTGTTCGAATTTGGCACGGTGGTCTATGCGTACAGCGGGATGCAGTTTGGCGCCAATCGTGTGGCGCGCACCGTCTCAGTCAACCGTATGACCAGTGCCCAGGCGCGCACCGCCGTCCAAAACTATGTTCCGGCTTGGGCGCGCAACGACGTCACCGTTTTGGTGAGCCAGTCGAACCCGTCCGATACCAACATCAACCTGGTCAACGTCCAGCTGTCGATCGCCGCCGACAAGGCGACTCCATTGCCGCTGCTGACACGCATTGCGCCCTGGCAACTCACGTCAACTGTGGTGATGAAGCAGGAGCTTCCCTATGTCGATTGATGCACGTCGCAAGCGCCTTCTGAGCCGGCTGCGCTCCGGCCGGCAGGGTGCCAGTGCCGCCATTTTTGCGCTGATGATGCCGGTCATGGCCGGCGGTCTGGCGCTGGGCGTCGATTTCAGCCTGTACAACATGGTGCACCACCGCATGCAGAACACCGTGGATGGTGCCGCGCTTGCCGCAACCGACGAAATCGAACGTGCCGGTGATGTGACAGCCAAGGCCCTGGAATTCACCAGCAACGAACTGCCCGACGAATATACCGGCATGACCACGGCTGCCGATGTGACCCTGGGTGTTTATGACAATGCCAACGGGTTCCGGCCCGACAACAGCAGCGATGCCAATGCCGTGCGGGTGCGCGCCGAACGGTCGCCGGGCCGCAGCAACGGGGTCAACCAGCTTTTCTCCAGCATATTCAGCAATGACGTCAAAAAGATTTCGGTGGAGGCAATTGCCGCCCGCCCGGTGAACGTCTTCTATCAGCCGCCGGAAAGTCGCACGCTTGATCCCGAGGCTGGCGACTTTAACGAGATCTATGTTTACTGCTATGACACGCAGGGCACGGGACCGGCGGCGTCAAGGCGCACACAGATGACCTTGGTCTCAAACAATATGCCGCCCAACAGCAACATCGCGCAAGCCTCGGGCGGGGTCATCGCGGCCAATCCCCCGACAACGCCAACCTGGCCCCGTTGCATGCAGGAAGGTCAGACCTTGTCGATCCGCCTGCGCAACTTCCGGCACGTCAAGAACAACCCGCAGCTGTGGGCCAATCCCTACGCCACGATCAACCGCGTGCAGCCAGGCCGCGCCGAGCATAACTATTTCACCGATACGCAGATTGAGGATTGGGTCGAACAGTTTGATTTGCAGGGCAAGAACATCCTTGAAACCGTGCGCTGCGATACTTCGGCGCAATGCACGCCCGGCAATTCCAATTCGACCATTCCCTCGGGCCGAAACCGCGGCAATACCCGCAGCCGTGAAAGCCGGCCGTGCGAGCCGGGCAAGTTCATGTATTTCGGTTTCGAGGATCGTCCTCCCAACCAGACCGGTGCTAGCGGGAACTGGATGCAGCCGGCGTGGACTGATTCGGACTATGACGACATCCGCATCGTGATGCGCTGTCCCAATAGCGGTCGCCTGGGTGATGCGTTCGTGCGGCTGGTGAAGTGAACCGGGCAGTTCGCGGCCCCGGAATAATTGCCTGATGGCCTGAACTCAGCTGGCTGTGTGCAATCGGATGACCAGCAGCGGCCGCGAACTATCACCGGCCCCGCTTGCATTCAAACTGAGCCGCTCACGCCGAGCTTGTCGAGGCACCGACCACCCTTGGTGCGTGACTCGACAAGCTCGGCATGAGCGGGTTTGGCGGTTCTACAATCTGCGATCAGCTTTCGCTGAAATGCGATCTGCCCATTGATGCTGCTTCGATCAAGGAACCAGCAGGCTATGGTCGGTTGCTGTTCTTTCGCTCTGGTCAGGCGTCGATCAGCACAACGACATCAATCATCATCACCATCGTCATCATCACCATCGTCGCCATCATCGTCATCATCGATGCTGCGATCATTCACGCGCGGCATCGCGACATGAGCGGTGAAATTCTCCGGCATGGGGACCAGGCCCAGAATCGCGGCACTCGATCCCGGAACCGTCACCGTCATCCGGGCCAGCCCATCGTCATCGACCACGCTGCTGACGGTAGCACCGCTTGCAACCCAGCCCGGCAGCGCCGCGCGGGTTGCGGCCTCAGCCACCGCGAAATTGGTGCCGAACACCATTTGGCGGGCACCGGTGCGCGCGGCGGTTTCCATCGCATTGACGGTGTAGATGGCAAAGCCAAACTGTAGCACGCCGAACATCATCGTTGCCATCAGCGGCACAATAAGCGCGAACTCTGCGGCGACCGCACCGCTGCGCCCCAAGTTTAGCTGGCTCCCCAAGTCCCGCCGAACAATGCCGCGCTTCTGTTGCCGAATCTTCATAATACGCTCTCTACTCAATACTTGATTCTCACTAACTACAATAAACTGTTGCGTCGATTTCCACAAGCGCAAGCTTCTGACCGAATCAATTGATTCGGTTAACGAATTGCCGCTGAAAACAGCTTCTGTACATCAGTGGATTCCTCAACCGTCTGCACAAATGTCGGGATCAGTTTCATCGCTGGCGCCGCCTGTTCAAACGCAAATCCCAGCGCCAGCAGCCGCGCCTCGCTCCAGGCCGGGCCGATGAAGCTCAACCCCACCGGCAGCCCGCGCACACCGCCCATCGGCACGGTGAGGTGCGGATAGCCGGCGACAGCCGCCAGCCCGCCGGCGCCGCCACCCGGTGACTGATCGGCATTCACCGGATCGATGAACCAGGCCGGCGCGGCAGTCGGCGCAATCAGCGCCTCAACCTTGGCATCGGCCAGCATCTTGTCGATGCCTTCCTTGCCGGCCAGTCGCAGCGAGGTTTCGCGGGCCTTGAGATAGGCAGGGTCCGTAAGTCCTTTGGTCAATTCGGTTTTTTCAAATGTATCCTGCCCGAATAACCCCATTTCGGCAGCGGCGTTGGCCTTGTTGAAGGCGATCACATCGGCCAGCGTCCGGGTTTTGACCGTGGCCGGCGTGGTGGCCAGATAGGCGTTCAGATCGGCCTTCAGCTCGCTCAACAGCACCATGAATTCGTTGGGGCCGATCTCGCGGCGGTTGGGGCTGGCCGTGATGTCCACCAGCACGGCGCCCTGCGCCTTCAACACCGCCAGCGCGGCTTCAAAACGCGCATCCACGCCGCCGTGCCAACCGGTTGCCCAGCGCAGCACGCCGATGCGGGCGCCCTTCAGCGCATCGGGTTTAAGCCCGGCGACATAGTCGGTCTTGCGCGCATCGGCGTCTTTCGTGGCCGGATCGGCCGGGTCACTGCCGGCCATGGCGCTCAGCAACCGCGCTGCCATCTTCACGTCGCGCGTCATCGGCCCGGCGGTATCCTGGCTGTGGCTGATGGGCACGACGTGGGTGCGGCTGACCAGGCCGACCGTGGGTTTCAAGCCAACAATGCCGTTCACTGCGGCCGGGCAGGTGATGCTGCCATCGGTTTCGGTGCCGATGGCGGCATCAACCATCTGCGCCGCCACCGCAGCGCCGCTGCCCGACGATGATCCGCAGGTGTTGCGCGACAGCGCGTGCGGATTGCGGGTCTGGCCGCCCACCGCGCTCCAGCCCGAAATCGAGGCATCGGCACGAATGTTCGCCCATTCCGAAAGATTGGTCTTGCCGATCAGCACCGCGCCCGCCGCGCGCAGCCGCGCCACGAACGGCGCATCGCGGCCCGTTACATTGTCTTTCAAGGCCAGGCTGCCCGCTGTGGTGGGCAGCGGCCCGGCCATGTCGACATTGTCCTTTACCAGGATCGGCAGGCCAAACAGCGCCCCGCGCGCCATGCGCTGGCGATCGAGTGCGCGCGCCTGATCCAGCGCACCGGGATCAACTGCGATCACCGCATTCAGCTTGGGATTCAAGGCCTTGATCCGCGTCAGTGCCGCAGCCGTGTTGGCTTGCGCCACCCCCACCGGCACGACCTGTGCGCTCCCCGCTGCAGACTGAGCAGCCAGCACACCCGCCACCAGCATCATCGCCTGCACCCGCATCCTTGCCCCCTGTTGCAAATGTGTAACGCCGCGATCTTGCCCGGCGTGGCATGATTTGCAACTGCGGCACATCGGTTTAGAGATATTGCTGCAGTTGCGAACAAGCAGGATTTCAACGGGTGCAGCCAATCGGCACGAGCGCAGCAAGGGAGGGAGGGCGATGACCGCGGCTGGCTC
>NZ_JANPML010000067.1:0-4516 GCF_031422795.1 Sandarakinorhabdus sp. | reverse complement strand
CCGCCTGTGGCGCGATGCGCGCGTGCAGCGGATTTACGGCGGCACGAGCGAAATCATGAAGCTGGTGGTGTCGCGGACGATCTGAGCAGGCATTAAGGGCGCGGCGTCGGTAACATCGATTCCGCGCCGCGTGCTGTTGTGATCGGGTCGGCGTGGCGGTGTACAAGCCGCCATTGCCGGCCCGCTCGCTGATAGACGCTCGTTACCCGGGCCGAGAAATCAGCGAAATCGGGGCTGGCGCCCAGCCTGGCGCGGCCGTTCTCGATCTCGACCAGCACGAATTGGTCGCCGGCGCCATAAGTCGCCACGCGTTCCACACTGCGTACACTGCCGTCGCGGTATTTGGTGGCGGCATTGGCCAGCCGGGCGCGCACTTCAGCCGGACCTTTGCCGAACGGACCGAACGGGTTGCCCAGCGTGATGTCGTCGGAATCGGCAAAAAGCGCAGCATAGCCGGACGGATCGCCGTTCAGGATCTTGCGCAAGGCTTCGTGACTTTGCGTCACCGCCTGTTCGAGCGCCAGCGGCAGCGCCGGGGCCTTGCCCAGTGCGGCACTGGCAAGCAGGGCGCTGGCACCCGCGATGATGAATCCCGCTTTCAGCATGGCTTCCTCCCCTGATTTGCGCCCGAGTCTAGCGAAGCCGCGACATCGCGGCCAGCCAAATGCGGCATTTTCCGGAATGGCGCGGCCGGGTTTCTGCCCTTATCGGGTCGCATTCCTCTGCCATAAGCGACCCCATGATGACTGCAACTGCCGCTCGTTTTGCCGAAACCGCCCCCAGCCCGCGTGAAAATGCCGGGTCGATGGCCGGTGAGGACGTGGCGATGATCAAGCTGGCAGCCACGCTCGGCCGCGAACTGGGCGTGTACAAGCCTGCCGTCTATTGGGCCGACACGCTGGCTTCGGCCGCGCTGGGCTGGGGCGCGCTGACGGCGTTGATCTTGGCTGATGGCCTGCCGGTGGCCGCCACCGCTGCGCTGGCCTTCGTCGCCGTGCTCGCGCTCTACCGGCTGGGCAGTTTCATCCACGAAATCACCCATATGAAGGATGATTCGGTGTCGGGTTATCGCCTGGGCTGGAACCTCGTGGCCGGCATTCCGCTGATGATCCCCAGTTTCATGTATGAAGGCGTGCACAATCTGCATCACGCCCGCAACCGGTACGGCACGGTGCGCGATCCCGAATATATGGCGCTGGCGCTGAAGCCGAAGATCAGCCTGCCGCTGTTCGTTTTGGTCGCCGCGCTGGGACCGATTGGGCTGATCATCCGCTGGGGCCTGCTGGCGCCGCTGTCGCTGCTGAAGCCGGTGCGTGATTTTGTTCGCGCGCGGCTTTCGGCGCTGTCGATCAACCCGGATTTCCGCCGCGATCCCCCCCAGGGTCCGGCGATGACACGCTGGAACGTGATGGAGGTGGCGACCTCCGCCTTCATCATCGCCGTGCTCGCTGCGGTCGCCACCGGCCTTATCCCGCTGCGGGCGTTCGGCATCTGGCTCGCCGTGCTGTCGGCCAGCATGGTGATCAACCAGATCCGCACGCTGGCTGCCCACCTTTGGGAGAATGACGGCAAGGTGATGACCATCACCGGCCAGTATCTCGACAGTGTGAACGTGCCGCCGCCGGCGCTGCTGCCGGAACTGTGGGCACCCGTTGGCCTGCGCTACCACGCACTGCACCATCTGCTGCCCAGCGTGCCCTATCACGCGCTACCAGAGGCACATCGCCGGCTGCTGGCAGAACTGCCGGCTGACAATAGCTATCACGGCGGCAACCACCCCACACTGGCCAGCGTCATCGCCCGGTTGTGGGCGAGTGCGGGAACGGCGCGGGCTTCGACTGGCACGAATTGAAGAACCAGGAAAAGGGCCTCCGGCGGGCAGGCCTGAGGCCTGCACCCATTTGATTTTCCCGCCCTTAAGCCCCGCGAAGCACACGCCAACGAAAGTGGGTCCAGGGCCTCAGGCCCTGGCCGCCGGAGGCATCTCTGCCTGGCCTTCAAACCCGGCCGTGTTCCTGCATCCACGCCGCCACACGGCCCATCGCCATGTCCAGCAAGTGCGGCGCCATGTTTTCGGGCGGCGGCGGCAGGCTATCGAACTTCCGGCTTTCGTGCAGCACCTGATCACCGCGGGCGATGACAAAGCCTTCCCAGCCCTTGTCGGCCACCGTGTTGCAGATGTTGGTGTAGACATCGAGGCCGCCGGTATAGGCCATGAAACGGCGCGGTTTGCCCGGCACGTTGGCGCCCATGTACCAGCTATTGGTCTGGGTGAAGAGCGTCATGGCGGCCATCTGGTCGCAATGGTCGGTCCAGGTCTGTTCGGCTTCACGGCTGGCTTCGATACGGCCAGCCTGGCTGGCGTTCAGATGCGCGATGATGCGGGCGACATAGTCCACATGCTGTTCGATGCTGTTGATCATGTTGGTCAGCACTGATGGGCTGCCGGGGCCCGTGATCAGGAACAGATTGGGGAAGCCGGCGACCATCAGGCCAAGATAGGTTTCCGGGCCGGCGGCCCAATGTTCCTTGATCGTCTCGCCGTTCACCCCGCGGATATCGATCCGCTCGATGGCGCCGGTCATCGCGTCAAAGCCGGTGGCGAGCACGACGGCATCGAAATCGAAGCTGTGATCCTTGGTCTTGATGCCGGTGGCGGTGAAGCGTTCCAGCGGATCGGCGCGCAGATCGATCAGTTCGACATTGTCGCGGTTGTAGGTGGCGTAATAGCCGGTATCCACGCACGGTCGCTTGGTGCCGAACGGGTGATCCTTTGGGGTGAGCAAATCGGCGACCTTGGGGTCTTTCACCTGTTCGCGGATCTTGCCCGCGATGAAATCGGCGATGATCTTGTTGGCTGCCGGATCGATGGCCTGATCGACATAGCCGCTCAGAATGCGGAAGCCGCCCCAGGCCCAGCGTCGTTCCAGTTCGGCCTTGATGTCATCTGGCGCGGTCTGGGTGGCCAGGGCATCTGCGCTGGCATCGTTCCAGAAGCCGCCAGAAGTGGCGCGCGATCGAGCGCCGAAAGCCCGCGGATCAGCCAGCCATTCCTTGTAATCATCTTCCGGAATCGGGCCATTGTGCGCCGGCGTCGAATAATTGGGGGTGCGCTGAAACACGGTCAGGTGCGCTGCCGATTCAGCGATGATCGGGATGGACTGGATCGCCGATGAGCCCGTGCCGATAATGCCCACCCGCTGCCCACTGAAATCCACACCGCCGTGCGGCCATTTCGATGTGCGATAGATGGTGCCCTTGTAATCCTCGATGCCGGGGAAGCTGACATCGGTCGGCACCGACAGGCAGCCAGTGGCCATCACCACGAAGCGGGCGGGAATGACCTCGCCGTTGTCGAGCGTGACGTTCCAGGCATCGGCAGCAGCATCCCAATGGGCCGCCGTCACCTTGGTGTGGAAGCTGATGTCCTTCTTCAGGTCAAAGCGGTCGGCGACATGGTTGGCATAGGCGAGCAGTTCGGGCTGCGGCGCATAGCGTTCCGACCAGCGCCATTCCTTCTCCAGATTTTCATCAAAACCAAAGCTGTAATCGAGGCTTTGGATATCGACGCGAGCGCCGGGATAGCGGTTCCAGTACCAGGTGCCGCCAACGCCGCTGCCGGCTTCGATCACTCGTACCTTCAGGCCCTGCTCGCGGCATTTCAGCAGCATGTACATGCCGGAAAAACCGGCACCGACGATCAGCACATCCAGACGGTCCGCCATCATCTTCTCCCCAAGAGCAGTGCCCCTCTCCAAGGGCATGTCTGCCACACGCTACCACGCACCGGCTTGCGGCAAAGCTGGGATTATTGGGTGCGTCGGATGGGGCCATGACGTGACAAGGCCCGGCATCTTGCGATGCCGGGCCCTGCCTTGCCTGCTGCGTATTTACTCAAGCGACGGGCTTCACAGCCCCAAAGCTCTCTGGCGCCGCTGCAGCGGTCTCGGTTGGAGCCGGGGTTGCGGCCACGGCGGCGGGTGCCACCGGAGCAGCGCCCTTCAGCGCCGGATAGTCCTTCAGCATCTTCACCCCGCCCAGCGGCTTGCTCACGCCCTGGTGGCAGGTGGCGCAGTTCACCTTCAGCGGATCGCCGTGCGGGCCGCGGCGGTTGCCATAAGCACCCTTGCCATTGGCGGGCCACACGTCACCCAGAGCGGTGATGTAGTTGTTGTTGACGTCACGCACCATGCGGATGCCGTACCAGGCGTTCACACGCTGCGGCCGGCTGTCTTCCCACTTCGCGAAGTTGTTGCTGTTGTGGCAGAAAGTGCAGTTCACGCCCAGGCCCTGGCTCATGTGCATCATGAGGCCATAGGTTTTTTCGGTGGACTGGATGGCGGCGTTGCTAGCGGCGGTGGGGAATTCCTTGCCACCCACGCGGATATTTTCCTTGCCGGCCAGATAATCCGTGAACGGATCAAAGTTCAGCGAGGCATAGGCCACGGATTTCGCCGGGGTGTTGCCGCCATATTTCTTGCCAGTGATGTTGCCCGGTTCCGGCATTGCGGTTGAC
>NZ_JANPML010000066.1:0-14337 GCF_031422795.1 Sandarakinorhabdus sp. | reverse complement strand
AAGGCCGGCGCGGTCGCCGGGGTCACCCGGACGCGCAATCCGGTGCAACTGGCGCGGGCCGTGCTGGACAACAGCCCGCATGTGCTGCTGGCGCGCGACGGGGCCGATGCGTTTGCCCTCGAACAAGGGCTTGAGCAGGTTGAGCCAGGCTGGTTCCGTGTTGAACTGCGCTGGCAGGCGCTGCAGGCCATGAAGGCGGCAGCAGCCAGCGGCCAGGATGTGTTCGATGCCGATCTCAAATACGGCACGGTTGGCGCGGTCGCACGCGACAGCAACGGCCATCTGGCCGCTGCGACGTCCACCGGCGGGCTCACCGGCAAGCGCTGGGGCCGCATCGGCGATTCCCCGTTGATCGGCGCCGGCACGCTTGCCGACGATCGCAGTATCGCCTGTTCCTGCACCGGTTCGGGCGAAGCCTTCATTCGGGCCGGCGCCGCGCATGAAATGGGCGCACTGGTGCGGCTTGCCGGCCTGTCACCTGCCGATGCCGCGGCCCGCGCCTTGGCCGATGTGACAGCGCTGGGCGGCAGTGGCGGCATCATCTTCATCGGCCAGGATGGACGTCCGGGCTGGGTATTTTCCACCCCCGGCATGTTTCGTGGCCGCGCCACAGCCTGCGACGAGGATGAGGTGGCAATCTGGAGCGACGACCGCTAAACCTGCGCGCCTGTCATTGGGAGAAGTCTGCATGTCCATTCCAGCCAACTGGGCCAACCGCCTGTCGATTCCGGTCATTGGGTCGCCGTTGTTCATCATTTCGGTACCGGAACTGGTCATCGCCCAGTGCAAGGCTGGCGTGATCGGCAGCTTCCCCAGCCTCAACGCCCGCCCGCTCGCCCAGTTCGAGGAATGGCTGCAGCGCCTCAGCACCGAACTTGGCCCCAACGACGCGCCCTATGCCGTCAATCTGATTGTCCACAAATCCAATGATCGCCTGATGGCCGATCTGGAATTGTGCGTGAAGTACAAGGTGCCGCTGATCATCACCTCGCTCGGCGCCCGGCAGGACGTGAACGAAGCCATCCACAGCTATGGCGGCATCGTGATGCACGACATCATCAACAACAAATTCGCCAAGAAGGCCGTGGAAAAGGGCGCAGATGGCCTGATCGCGGTCGCTGCCGGTGCAGGCGGCCATGCCGGCACCACCAGCCCGTTCGCGCTGATCCGCGAAATCCGCGAATGGTTCGATGGCCCGCTGGCCCTGTCCGGCTCGATCGCCACGGGTGAAGCTGTGCTGGCGTCGCTCGCCATGGGTGCCGATTTTGGCTACATCGGCAGCGCTTTCATCGCCACCGCCGAAGCCCGCGCCGCCGAAGGTTACAAGGACATGATCGCCGAGAGCGATTCTTCCGACATCGTCTATTCCAACCTGTTCACCGGCGTGCACGGCAATTATCTGCGCCCGTCGATCGTCAACGCCGGCATGGACCCGGACAGTCTGCCGACCAGCGATCCTTCGGCGATGAACTTCGGCAGCGGCGGCAACACCGATGCCAAGGCCTGGAAAGACATCTGGGGCTGCGGCCAGGGCATTGGCGCTGTGAAGGAAGTGCTGCCGGCAGCGGACTATGTCGCCAAGCTGGTGCGCGAATTTAATGCCGCCAAGGGCCGGATTGGGCTGGGCCCGGTTGCTGTCGCTGCGGAGTGAGGCTGATGCAGGTCGAACTCAACGCCCGCACCCGTGCGCTGTGGTTGACGGGCGCCCTGATCTTGGGGCTGCTCAGCCAGTGGTGCATGGCCTTTGGTCCGTGCGGCGCGCCGATCTGATCCACGCGCCCCAAGCATGAAAAAGGCCGGGCCTCCGAAAGGAGGGCCGGCCTTTTTCTTGTCCTCACTCAGCCGATGCGTTCGGCGCCCTTGGCCCGTGCGTCTTCGGTGCCGGCCGCCCGCTGCTTCACGCCCAGCGTGATGAGCAGCGAAGAGGAGACGAAGATCGACGAATAGGTGCCGACCACGATACCCAGCACCATCGCTGCGGTGAAACCGAAGATCACTTCCGGCCCCAGCAGCAGCAGCGCAATCAGCGCGGCGAGCAGCGTGACCGACGTCATCACCGTGCGCGGCAGGGTTTCGTTCACCGAAAGATCGATGATCCCCTTGATGTCCATCTGGCGGTATTTGCGCAGATTTTCGCGGATACGATCGTCGATCACCACCTTGTCGTTCAGCGAATAGCCGATGATGGTCAGCACGGCGGCCACGATGTTGAGATCGAATTCCAGCCAGGTCAGGCTGAAGAACCCCAAGGTCACCACCACATCGTGCACCAGCGCCACCACGGTTGAAACGCCGAAATACCATTCAAACCGGAACCACGTGAACAGCGCCACGAACAGCATCGAAAAGCCGACAGCCTTCAGACCATCGCTGATCAACTCGTCCGATACCTTGCCCGAAACGCTTTCGACGCGGGCAAACTTCACGCCCTTGTAGTCCTGCTCCAGCGCGGTGCGCACCTTGCCAACCACGCGCTGCACGGCGCCTTCTTCACCTTCCGGCAGCGGCAGGCGGATCAGGATGGTGCGGTCGTTGCCGAATTCCTGCAAGGCGCTATCGCCCACGCCAACGCGGTCCACGCGGCTGCGCAGCGTATCGAGCGCCGGGGCTTGCGCGAACTCCACCTGCATGGTGAGGCCGCCGACGAAATCGACACCCAGATTCAGGCCGCGCACCGCCAACAGGCCAGCGGCCCCGATGGTGAGTGCCAGCGTGAGCGCAAAGGCAATGAAGCGGAGTTTGACGAACCCGATGTTCGTGTTGTCGGGAACAAGTTTCAACGGCATCGTGTCGTCCTCAGATGCTCAGGGCGGTGGGGCGCGCATTGGTCAGCCAGCGCGCCACCATCCAGCGTACGATCGTCACGGCGGTGAACACCGAAGTGGCAATGCCGATCGACAACACGACAGCAAAGCCCTTGATCGGGCCAGAGCCGAACAGGAACATGATGACGGCAACAATGATGTTGAGGCTGTTGGCATCCCAGATGGTACGGCTGGCTTCCTTGAAGCCGGTTTCCACACAGGCAACCACGCCCCTGCCCTTGCGCTGTTCCTCGCGGATGCGTTCGTTGATCAGCACGTTGGCATCAACGGCGGCCCCGATGGTCAGCACCATGCCGGCGATACCCGGCAGCGTGAGCGTGAAACCGGCGGCCGACATGATTCCCAGGATCATCAGCACGTTGATCACCAGCGCCAGCACCGAATACACGCCAAAACGGCCATAGGTCATGATCATCAGTCCGGCCACGGCGAGCACCGCCACGATCGAGGCGATGATCCCGGCCTTGATTGAATCCGCGCCCAGATCGGGTCCAACCGTGCGTTCCTCCACCACCTTCAGTTCAACCGGCAACTTGCCGGAACGCAGCAGGATGGCGAGATCATTGGCGGCTTGAACCGTGTAATTGCCCTGAATGATGCCGCTGCCGCCCAGGATCGGTTCGTTGATGTTCGGCGCGGAAATCACCATGCCATCGAGGATGATGGCGAACGGTTTGCCAACATTTTCGGTAGTGGCCTGCGCAAAGCGGCGACCGCCGGTGGAATCGAAGCGGAAGGAAACCGCCGGCGCACCGTTCTGATCGGTGGAGACCTGGCTGTCGACCAGCTGATCGCCGGTGATGATGGCCCGGCGTTTGACGACGATCTGGCTGCCTTCCTGTGTCGGCAGAACCTGGCTGCCGGGAGGGGCGCGGCCTTGCGCCACTTCCTCTTGATCGGCAGCGGTATCGACCAGCTTGAATTCCAGTTTGGCCGTCTTGCCCAGCAACGCCTTCAACGCTTCGGGATCCTGCAGGCCGGGCACCTGCACGACAATGCGGGTCTTGCCCTGGCGCACGATCGTCGGTTCACGGGTGCCCAGTTCGTCGATGCGCTTGCGGATCACTTCCACGGCCTGGGCCATGGCGCCATCGATGGCGGCGGCAATGCCGGCGGCCGTTGGCGTCACCAGCACCTGGCCGGGCAGGCTGCCACGGCCGATCTCGACTTCGCGCGACGTGCCGACGCCCAGCGGCGCTGTTGCCTTGTTGAGCAGGCTGACCGCCTGATCGAGCCGCGCCGGATCGGTGACCGTGAAGCTCAACCGGCGTCCGTTCAGCGAAAGATCCGCGATGGCGATGGCGCCACCTTCGGCCCCGCGCATTTCACCGCGCACTGTATCTTCCAGCGATTCCAGCTTGGCCTTTTCCACATCCTGCGCTGTGGCCTCCAGCATCAGGTGCGAACCGCCGCGCAGATCAAGACCCAGCGGCAGCTGCGATTTGGGCAGGCCAGCCGGGATCAGCGCCAGTGTTGAAGGCGCCAGCGCGTTGGGCAGCGCCAGCAACAGGCACAGCACCACCGTGGCCCACATCGACCAGGTTTTCCACTTGGGGAAATCCAGCATTGGCTCAGGCGCTCTTGTCGTTGGCCGCGGCCGGAACCCCGCGCGGCTTCACATCAGCCAGCGTGGATTTCAGCACGGTGAAACGCACGTTGGGGCCGGCTTCCACTTCAACTTCGGTATCGGTCACTCGAACCGCCTTGGCCAGGATGCCGCCGCCGGTGATGACATCATCACCCTTCTTCACGCCATCAACCATGGCCCGGTGCTGCTTCACGCGGCTCTGTTGCGGGCGGATGATCAGGAAATAGAAGATGGCAAAGATCGCCAGATAGGGCAGGAAGCCGATCAGCGCCGCCATGCCACCTGCGGCGGCCGCGCCGCCTGCTGCTTGCGCGTAGGCCGGAGATTCAAACATCGTGGTTTCCATCAAATTGGTCGGATTGGCGCAAGGCTCTAGCCGCTTGGGGCAGCAGGTGCAACCGATGGTGGTTCCTTGGCCTAGAGGTTTTGGCTATCGTTGGCGCGATGGACAGCAACGATCAGAATCTCGCCCGCATTGCCGCCGCGCTCGACCGGCTGGCACCGCCCCCGCCCACGCCCGCCGATCCGGCCGCCGGGCACTGGTTTGGTTGGGATGGCGCTGAAAATACTGGCGGCCTCACCGCCCTGCCCCCGGCCCGTACCACGCCGCTGGACCTGTATCGCGGCGTCGAGGCGCAGGCCACGCAGCTGCGGGAGAATAGTCGGCGCCATGCGGCTCGCCTGCCCGCCCATGACGTGCTGCTGTGGGGCGCGCGCGGCATGGGAAAATCCAGCCTGGCGCGCAGTGTGGTCGCCGATCTGGTGGCCGGCGGTCATGATATTGCGCTGGTGCAGGTGATGCTGCCGGCGCTGGCCAGCCTGCCCGCGCTGTTTCAAACCCTCGCCGGCACCAGCCGCGCCTTTCTGATCTTCCTTGATGATGTGTCACTGGGCGCTGATGCCGCCGAAGTTCACGCGCTGCGATCCTTGCTGGATGGCGGCGTGCAGGCGCGCCCGGATCATGTACGCCTGATTGTCACCAGCAACCGCCGCCATCTGGTGCCGCGCGACATGGTGGAAAATGATGCCATCAATCCGCGCGATACGGCTGATGATCATCTGGCGCTGGCCGATCGTTTCGGGCTGCGCCTGGGCTTCCATGCCTGCGATCAGCAAACCTATCTGGCCATCTGCGCGGCTTATGCCGCAGCCTATGGCCTGGCGTTCGATCCGCCCGCTGCACTGGCCTGGGCCATGGCACGCGGTGCGCGTTCGGGGCGGGTTGCGTGGCAGTACACGGTCGAACAGGCCGGAGCGCAGGGCGTCAATCTGGTTCCTGCGCTGCCAACAGGATGATGCTGGTTTTTCAAGCTCTGACTTGACTTGGCGAGCATCAATGGCAGCATCGCGAGATCGAACATGAAAAGGCCATTTCCGAAGCCTTGTTCGCTCGATTCTTTTGCAAAGGGGAGATTGCAGATGCGCATGTTGGCAACCACTGTCTCGGCGTTTTCCGTAATGGCCGGCGCTGTGCTGGCCACGGCCCTGCCAGCCGCGCCTGCTGCTGCCAATGAATGGCGCGAAGTGACCTGCGAAAGCCGGAACTACCGCGACGCCAGCTGCCCGACGCCGGGCGCGGCGCGGGTGCAATTGCTGCGCGTCAACGGCGGTAGCTGCATCGAAGGCCAGACCTGGTATCACGACCGCAACGCCATCCGCGTGCGCAATGGCTGCCGCGCCGTGTTCCGCATCGATACCAGCAATGGTTGGGGTGCCGGTGGCTGGGATCCCAACATGGGCGCCGGGGTTCCCAATGATCGCTGGCAGGTGGTGCGCTGCGAAAGCTGGAACTATCGTGATCAAAGCTGTCCGACAACCGGTGTGATCCGTAGTGCCCGCCTGTTGCGCGTGATAGCCGGCGATTGTCGTGATGGCTCCACCTGGCGCTGGGGCAATCGCGCCATTACCGTGCGCAACGGCTGCCGCGCTGATTTTGAAGTGCTGTACGGCCGGCCCGGTTGGGGTTCGGGCGGCGGCGGAGATTTCGGCGGCGGCATCGGTAGCGGCGTTATCGGTAGCGGCGGCATCGGTGGCGGCGGTATCGCCCCGCCGATTGCCCGCAGCATCAACTGTGAAAGCTGGAATTATCGTTCGGCCCGCTGCCCAACCGGCAGCGCGAACAATGTTCGCCTGAGCCGCGTGATTGCTGGCGATTGCCGTGAAGGCCGCACCTGGGGCTGGGATCGCAGGAGCGTCTGGGTAAACGGCGGCTGCCGCGCCACCTTCACCCTGTATTGATCGAGAGCAAACGCATGCGGCCAGCCATCTCCATCGTGACAGCCCTGTCGCTGTTTTCCGCTCAATTCGCGATGGCGCCGGTGGCGGCGCAACCGCGCTGGAACGACAACGACCGGAACTATGGCGGCGGCACCATCCGCTGTGAAAGCTGGAACTATCGTTATGCCCGCTGCAACGCCGACACCCGTGACGGGGTTCGCCTGTCCCGCGTGCTCGGTGGCGACTGCAGTCGCCGCAATTGGGGTTCGGGGCGCAACCATGTCTGGGTGAACAATGGTTGCCGTGCCGAATTTGAAGTCGGCCGCCGCGGCGGCGCATCAACCGGCGCTGTCATCGCCGGCGCAGCGGTTGCCGCCGGGTTGCTCGCGTTGTTGCTGTCAAAGGGCAAGAAGAAGGAAGCCGACAGCGCCGCCGAGCCTGGCAACAAGCCGCCGGCCATCATCGATATCGGCCCGAACCAGGTGCAGCCGGCCGCCGAAGCCGCCTTCCGCCAATGCATTGATGAAGCCGCACGCCAGATCGGCGCCACCGGCGGCACCCGTCTGCGGCTGGCAGGCACGGTGGAGCACCGCGAAGACGGCCGGGCCTGGCGGTTCCGCCTGCCCCTCGAAGCCATGTGGCCAGACAACACCCACGCCACGCCGGCTGAATGCCTCGCTACATCAAGCAAGGTCGAGAAGCTCGATTTCCTGCCCGAGCCTGAGCGCAACTGAGGTTTGCTTGGTGACATGCGGCGCAGCGGCCTGTTGCGGGTCGCAGGCTGCTGCTGTTATGGGTAAGTCATTCCCGCTTCTGTAAGGCACATCATCTTGAAAACGCTTGGCCTTGTTTGGCGCATCATTGTCGGCATCAAGGATTTTCTCGTCCTTGCCCTGCTGGCGGTCTTCTTCATCGGCTTTTCGGCGCTGTTGTCGTCGGCCAAACCGGCGCGTGTGCCCGATGGGTCTGCACTGGTGCTGGCGCTTGAAGGGGCAATAGTCGATCAGGCCACCGAAGCCTCCGCCTTTGATGCAGTGTCAGGCAATGTGTCTTCCGAAATCCAGGTGCGCGATCTGGTGCGCGCCATCGATACGGCCGCCGAGGATGATCGTATCAAGGCCATCGTGCTGGAACTCGATGGCTTCATGGGTGGCGGCCAGGCCAATCTGGCCAGCGTTGGCGAAGCCCTTGGTCGCTTCCGCAAGGCTGGCAAGCCCGTACACGCCTGGGCCACGGCCTATACGGATGATAGCTGGCTGCTCGCTGCGGGCGCCAATCGCATCTGGTTGAACCCGCTGGGCGGCGTCATCATCACCGGCCCTGGTGGTTCGCGTCTGTATTTCGCGCGTGCGCTCGAAAAATTGCAGATCGATGTCAACGTCTTCCGCGTCGGCACCTACAAATCGTTCGTTGAACCTTACACCCGCGCCAGCGCTTCGCCCGAAGCCAAGGAGGCCGATCAAGCGCTGGCCGGCAGCCTGTGGGCCAGCTGGCTTGGCGACGCCCGGCGGCTGCGCCCGAAGGTTGATGTGACGGCCTATATCAACCAGCTGCCGCAGCGCCTGGGCAAAACTGGCGGTAACACCGCCAAAGCGGCGCTCGACGCCGGCATGGTCGATCAGCTGGGTGATCGCGACAGCTTTGATGCCGCCATGATCAAGCTGGTCGGCGAGGACGAGCGCGCGGATTGGGGCCATTACACTGGCGTTGATCTGGTCGATTATCTTTCTGCCAACCGCCAGTTGATGGGCCAGCGCGGTGACGCCGTGGGCGTGGTCTATGTCACCGGCAATATTGTCGATGGCGACGCACCGCGCGGCACCGCTGGCAGCGCCACCATCCGCAAGGCCCTTGAACAGGCGCTGGCCAAGAACGACGACATCAAGGCGCTGGTGGTCCGGGTCGATTCCGGTGGCGGTTCCGTCACCGCTTCCGAAGAAATCCGCACGGCGCTGCTGGCCGCCAAGGCCGATGGCCTGCCGATCGTGGCCAGCTTTGGTTCGGCAGCGGCCAGCGGTGGCTATTGGGTCGGCACGGCAGCGGATCAGATCTTTGCCCAACCTTCCACCATCACCGGTTCGATCGGCGTGTTTGCCATCTTGCCCAGCTTCCCGCGTGCCCTGAATGAAATCGGCATCAACACCGATGGCGTGAAGACCACGCCCTACAGCGGCGAACCCGATGTTGTCGCCGGCCTGTCGCCGCAGGTCCGGGCTGTGCTGCAAATGGGCGTGGAAGACACGTATCGGCGCTTCCTCACCCTGGTCGCAAACGCTCGCAAGCTGCCGTTGGCCGAAGTCGATCGCATTGCCCAGGGCCGGGTGTGGTCCGGCACCGAAGCCAAACAGCTCAAGCTGATCGACAATTTTGGCGGGCTCGACGCAGCGGTGGCAGCCGCGGCCGCCAAGGCCGGCATCAAGGGCGATGTGCGCGTGATCGACATCGAACGCCCCATCCCGGCCTGGCAGCAGGCCTTTGCCGATTTCGGCCGCACCGAGACCGAAGAACCCGTGGCGCGTGACCCGTGGGCACGGCTGGTGCAGGCATCGCGCCTGCGCTTGATGGCTGCGGCGCAGGATATGGGCTGGTTGGCCAGCGGCAAGGGCGCCACCATGCAAGCGTTGTGCATCGAATGCAGCGTGGCCGGATCACCCCGCCCCGCCGCCGCGCGGCAGGCGGAAGGGTTCGTGGCCCGGCTGCTTCAGTCGTCACCAGTGTCTGGGCGATAACCCGGCAGTTTCAGCCCGGTGGCGATGGCCAGCGCGCGCAGGCCGAAACCGGCTGCCGCGCCGGCAATCGCCGCAGGCCAAACCGCAATATCCGCCAGCGTCAGACCCACATAGGTCGCCGCGCCCAGGGCAGCAGCCGACACATAGATTTCGCGGCGCAGCAGCACAGAAGGTTGTCCAGCCAGCAGATCGCGCACGATCCCGCCGAAACTGGCCGTGAGCACGCCCATGCCGACGGCGGGCAACGGCGGCACCCCCATACTCAGCGCCTTGGCTGCGCCCAGCACGCTATACGCCCCCAACCCAACCGCATCGAACCACAACAGCGCATCGAGCCGCCAGCGATCCGCTCGCAACAGCCAAACCGCCGCCGCCGCCACGAGGCAGATGCCCAGGTAATCCGAACGCCCAACCCAGAATACTGGGGCACCAATCAGCAGATCTCGGAGCGTGCCGCCCCCGATGCCGGTGACAGCAGCAAGAAACGCGAACGTTACGATCGTCTGCTTGAGCCGCGCCGCCGCCAGCGCGCCTGATACGGCAAACACCGCAACGCCCGCTATGTCGAGCAAGGCCAGCAATGGCTCCAACGGCGGGATGGGAAGCTCTTCCATTACCGCCGCCAGAAATGCCTGATGGTCAGCAAGGCGCCTGTCAGAACCACGCCCAATGCCATCAGCGTGGCGGCGATGATCAGCGGCCCGTGTGTGTCCTCGCGGTCCTGCCAATCGAGGATGTGCAACCCCCAGAACAGATCGTAAAACCGCCACCACGGCGTGCGCACCGCGCCGATCTCACCCTGCACGTTCACATACACCCGCACATCATCGGCAAATTCGACTGCAAAACCCTTGGTTTCCCGCCAGTCGCTGGCCGGGGCTGCCGGCGAAACCTCTCGAACGGTCACCGGCCCACGAAGCGTTGTCCCAGCCCGCGCGATGGCCTCGGCGCTGACCGCCGTGATGGTAATCGGCTCACCTGTGGCTGCATCGAGCAAGCGCTTGCCCTGCCCGTCCGTCACTTTCCACACCGGTTTGCCGAGCAGTTGACCGAGTTCCAGCTTCTCTACGCCCACCAACGGCGGCAGCCCGACCGGCAGGCTGAGGGCTGGCGGATCGCGGCGCAGTGTGGTGCCGCGCACTTCATCAAGCGGGCGAATCACCATCACCAGTCCGGATGCCACCCACAGGATGATCTGAATGCCCACGATGACGCCGGTCCACAGATGGAGCCAACGAACGGTGCGGGTAGCGCGAGGTGACAGCATGACCTTCGTGTAGCGGCGGGATTGCCCGCCGTCACCCCGGCCCTTTGCGCTTGCGCTCAGCTTGCTGGTTGCAGAACGGCGGAGTCGAAGATCACCTGTTCTTCAATCGCCAGTCCGTTGGCAAGGCGGCAGCGGACGTCGTGATCGGCTATGGACTTGGCCCGTCAAATGACGAGCTCCGCCGCACTCTCGGGCTGTCCCACCCTGGCTGTGTCCGCCTGATCGACCGGTTGGTATCGGACGGACTGGTGCAACGCCGCGCCGGCCGCGACAAGCGCGCCATCGCGCTGTTTCTGACCGAAGACGGCATCACGCTGCGCGAACAGCTGCTGCAAGGCCGCCTCGCTGCCATCCGGCCGTTTCTGCTGCACATGACCGATAACGAGCAAGCCACATTGGGCGGGCTGTTGCACAAGATGCTGGCTTCGCTGGAAACCTCGGATCAACAGCGCTGCACCCTGTGCCGGCTCTGCGATGGCAGCGTCTGCACCGACTGCCCGATCCCGGCTGATTTCAGACGGTCTCAGCCAGCAGCGCCAACAGTGCCGCATTGATGAACATCGCGTCCTCAGGGTTCAAACCGCCGCCAGCCATATGGCCCCACACAGATGGAATGACGCGTAATTCTGCATTCTGCATATGGGCAACTTCGATCTCGCTGTCTTCGGGCGGGAAATACTGGTCGCTGCGACACGGCATGACGACGGCTCTGGCCGAGATGGCCGCCAGCGCCTTTGCAAGATCTCCGTCAAAGCGCGGATCAGCACTGATGTCGGCGGCCTGCCACGTGGCGAGCATGGCTAGCAGATTGTTTGCGTCACACGCCTGAAAGGCGGGTTCCCACGCCCAGTTTAGAAAATCCTCCATCGACGGCAAGCCGAGCCGTTCGCGATCCAATTGCTGCCTGAAGAAGGTCTGCGACCAGGCCCATCCGGCATAGACCCGGGCAAAGGCACGGATGCCGGCAACGGGCGGCGCGGTGTAATCACCGCCGGCAAAATCACCAGCGGCAATCAGCGCCGATTTGCAGCCTTCCAGAAACAACCAATTATGCCGCGACACCCGCGCCGCGCCACAAAAGGGCGCTATCCGCTGCACCATGTCGGGAAACAGCGCGCCCCATTGGAACGTCTGCAGCGCGCCCATCGAATGGCCGGTGACCAGCGCCAGCGTGGTGAGCCCAAAGATTTCGGTCACCAACCGGTGCTGCAGCAGCACATTATCCCGCACCGTCACCAACGGAAAGCGCGGCCCGTCGAACGGAGCCGGTGTGTTGCTGGGCGAAGATGAAACGCCGTTGCCCAGCATGTCGGGAATGATGATGAAATATTTCTCCGGGTCCAGCGCCTGGCCCGGGCCGATTGCCCAGGCATTGCTGTCGTGGGTGCCCATGTAATGCGTCGGATAGACGATCGCATTGTCGCGCGCGGCGTTCAGTCGGCCGTGGGTGCAATAGACAACGCGCACAGCCGGCAGCACCAAGCCTGATTGCAGTGGGACATCCCCGGCTTCGAAAATTGCGTGCTCTGCCATGGCCTGATCCTTCCAATTATGAAGGTGTCACGGATCCAGTGGCAGCACTGCTCTACATGTGAATAGGCTTGCCCGTCACCGCCATCGCCGCCTCTTTCAGCGCCTCCGAATGCGTCGGGTGCGCATGACAGGTTAGTGCAATATCTTCCGAAGACGCGCCAAACTCCATCGCCTGCGCCGCCTGGGCGATCATCGTTCCAGCCATGGCGCCGATGATATGCACGCCCAGCACGCGGTCGGTCTTGGCGTCGGCGAGCACCTTCACGAAGCCATCGGTGTCGCGGTTGGTCTTGGCGCGGCTGTTGGCGGCAAACAGGAACTTGCCGGCCTTATATGCCACACCCGCCGCCTTCAGCTCTTCCTCGGTCTTGCCGACGGTGCCGACTTCCGGGTGGGTATAGACCACGGCCGGGATCACTGCGTGGTTCACATAACCAGCCAGACCGGCGATATTGTCCGCACAGGCCAGGCCTTCGTCTTCGGCCTTGTGGGCCAGCATCGGGCCTTCCACCACGTCGCCAATGGCCCAGATGCCGGGCACGGCGGTGGCGAAATGATGATCGATCGGCACCCTGCCCTTGGCATCGAGCGACAGGCCGGTGGCGGCGAGGTTCAAGCCATCGGTGTTGGGCCGGCGGCCGATGGAGAGCAGCACGACATCGGCGGTGATGGTTTCAGCAGGCCCGCCAGCAGCGGGTTCAACGGTGATCACGGCGCCCTTGCCCTTGCGCTCAACGCTGGTCACCTTGGTCGCCGTCTTCAGCACCATGCCCTGCTTGGTGAGGATCTTGGCGAAGGCGCCCGCAACTTCGATATCCATCGCCGGCACGATGCGCGGCGCATATTCCACCACGGTCACCTTCGCGCCCAGGCGCCGCCAGACGCTGCCCATTTCGAGACCGATATAACCGCCGCCGATCACCACGAGATGTTCGGGAACCTTGGGCAGGCTGAGCGCTTCGGTGGAGGTGACGATCACCTCCCCATCCGGCGTCATGCCGGGCAACAGCGCGACTTCGGAACCGGTGGCGATGATGAAGTTCTTCGCGGTGATGGTGCGATCACCCACCTTCACGCTCTTGGCGTCGACGAAGCTGGCCTCGCCCTTCACCCATTCGATCTTGTTCTTCTTGAACAGCATCTCGATGCCGCCCGTCAGTTCCTTCACCGCCTTGTCCTTCTCGCCCAGCAGGACGGAAAGATCGAAGGAGACATTGTCGGCCTTCACGCCGAACTTGGCGAGATGCCCGCCGGCCAGTTCCTCGTAAAGATGGCTGCCATTCAGCAGCGCCTTCGACGGGATGCAGCCGACATTGAGGCAGGTGCCGCCCAGGCTGCTGCGCTTTTCCACGCACGCGACCTTCAGGCCATGCTGGGCCGCGCGGATGGCGGCAACATAGCCACCGGGGCCGCCGCCAATGATGACGACATCAAATTCAGGGTTGGCCATGGTCTGGCTCCTTACAGATCGATCAGCAAGCGCGCTGGGTCTTCAATGGCCTCTTTCACGCGCACCAGGAAGGTGACGGCTTCGCGGCCATCGATCAGGCGGTGATCGTAGCTGAGCGCCATGTACATCATCGGGCGGATCACGATCTGGCCATCGCGCACGACCGGGCGATCTTCGATTCGGTGCAGGCCGAGCACGCCCGATTGCGGCGGGTTGAGGATAGGCGTCGACAGCAGCGAACCAAACACGCCGCCGTTGGAGATGGTGAAATTGCCGCCAGTCATGTCTTCGAGCTTGAGCGTTCCCTTGCGGGCGCGGTCGCCAAAATCGGCGATATCCTTCTCGATCTGCGCAAAACTTTTCGCCTGCGCATCCTTCAGGATCGGCACAACCAGGCCGCCCGGCGACGACACGGCAACCCCAAGATCGGCATAATCCTTGTAAACGATCTCGTCGCCTTCAAGCGCGGCACCCACCGACGGCACATCCTTCAGCGCCAGCACCACGGCCTTGGCAAAGAACGACATGAAGCCAAGGCGGATGCCGTGCTTCTTCTCGAACATATCCTTGTATCGGGCGCGGGCTTCGATCACCGCGGTCATGTCCACGTCGTTGAACGTGGTCAGCATGGCGGCGCTGTTCTGGGCTTCCTTCAGCCGGCGCGCGATGGTCTGGCGCAGGCGGGTCATCTTCACCCGTTCCTCGCGGCGCGCGGCCGGAGCAGCGGC
>NZ_JANPML010000065.1:0-10039 GCF_031422795.1 Sandarakinorhabdus sp. | reverse complement strand
GTCGTGCTGGCGGCCGTGCTGGACGGGATTGATGGCCGGATTGCCCGGTTGCTGAAGGGCACCAGCCGCTTTGGCGCCGAACTGGATTCGCTGTCAGACGTGACGGCTTTTGGCGTGGCCCCGACGCTGATCATGTATCTGTGGGCCCTGCAATATTTGCCGGGGCGCTTTGGCTGGGTGATTGCGCTGGCCCAGGCCATTGCCTGCGCTCTGCGGCTGGCGCGCTTCAACGCGCAGATCGATGCCGAAGATCAACCGCACAAGCGACTGGGTTACATGACCGGCATTCCGGCACCGGCCGGCGCCGGCCTCGTCCTCACGCCGCTCTATATCCATTTCTGGCTGGCGCCGCCGTTTCTGGACGATCTCACCACCCGGGCCAGCTTGGTGGCGGTGACGACGCTGATCGTCGCCTTCCTGATGGTTTCGAACCTGCCCAGCTTTGGCTTTGGTGCCCTGCGGCTGCGGGCGGCGTGGCGACTGCCGGCCCTGGCTGCGATTGGTCTGTTTGCCGGGGCCTTGTTCACCGATCCCTGGCCTATGCTGACGCTGGTCAGCATTGTCTATGCCGCGTTGATTCCCTTGGCCGTGCGTTCTTACGCCCGGGTGAAGGCGCGGGAAGGGGCAACCCGGACTGCGGCCCGCGAAGACGGCATCCAGCCGCCGCCCTGAACCGGCTGCCCGCGCAGGGCGTCGATCAATACCAGACGGGCATCGCCCAGCATCAGCGCCACCAGCGCCCAGGCGGCCATGCAGGCCATCAGCATCAACAGCATTGTCATTGTCGCTTCCCTTCGGCGAATCGTTCTGATGTTCTATGTCTGTTCTGCAGCTATGTTCCTTTTCTGTTCCGATCGTCAAGCCCCTCTTTCGCATCAAGGCGGCCAAGGTTATGACTGAAGCCAATCGCATGCTGGCCGGGGAGGCCGGCGACGCACGCAGGCTTGGGGAGACGTCGATGCACGGAACGATGCAGGATTGGCCGTTGCTGGTAAGCAAATTGATCGATCACGCCGCCATCTATCATGCCGGCCGTGAGATCGTGTCGCTGAGCTGCGAGGGGCCCAAGCATCGCACCAACTGGGCGCAGGTGCGCGGCCGGGCCAAGCAGGTGGCGGGCGCCCTGCGGCGACTGGGGATGCAGCCCGGTGACCGCATTGCCACCCTGGCCTGGAACACGTGGCGCCATGTCGAAAGCTGGTACGGCATTTCCGGCATGGGCGGCGTGGCCCACACCATCAACCCGCGCCTGTTTGAAGAACAGATCATCTATATCGCCAACCATGCCGAAGACCGGGTGCTGTTCTTCGATCTCACCTTTGTCAAACTGGTTGAGAAACTGGCGCCAAACCTCTCCACTATTGAGCATTTTGTTCTTCTCACCGACCGTGCGCACATGCCGGTGGAATCAAGCTTGAACCTGCTTTGCTATGAGGAATTGCTGGCAGCGGAAAGCATGGACGAGCCGTGGGCGGACCTGCCGGAAAACGCGCCCGCCGGCCTGTGCTACACCAGCGGCACCACCGGCAATCCCAAGGGGGTGCAATACAGCCACCGCTCCAACGTGCTGCACGCCATGGCAGCGGCCGCCACCGACACGTTCGGCATGGGGGCCGGCACGGTCGTGCTGCCGATTGCGCCGATGTATCACGCAAATGCCTGGTCGATCCCCTATGTTGCCGCCTTGACGGGCGCCAAGCTTGTGATGGGCGGCCCCAATTTCGATCCGCCGACGCTGCACAAGCTGATTGTGGATGAAGAAGTGGACCTGGCGCTGGCCGTGCCAACAATCTGGATGGGCATGATGCAGCATCTTGAGAAAACTGGCCAAACCCTTGGCAAATTGAACAGAACAGCCATAGGTGGTTCAGCGGTGCCGCGCGCCATGATCGAAGCCTATGACAAATTAGGCGTGCGTGTGTTGCAGCTGTGGGGGATGACGGAAATGTCACCGCTCGGCACCGTTGGCGCTGGTATTCCAGAAACAGAATCAATGGATTATCAGCAACAGCTTGATGTACGTATCAAGCAGGGCCGTGGTATTTTTGGTGTCGAGATGAAGATCGTCGATGACGAAGGCACCGAGCTGCCGCGCGACGGCGTTGCTTTTGGCCGGCTGCTGGTGCGCGGGCCGTGGACGGTGGCCAGCTATTTCAAGGGCGACGGCGCATCGGCGTTCGAGGATGGCTGGTTCGACACCGGTGACGTCGCGACGCTTGACCGCTTGGGCTATATGCAAATCGTCGACCGGGCCAAGGATGTGATCAAGTCGGGCGGCGAATGGGTGTCGTCCATTGATTTGGAGAATGTCGCCGTCGGCGCGCCGGGCGTGGCGGAAGCCTGCGTGATTGGCGTGCACCACCCGAAATGGGACGAGCGCCCGCTATTGCTGGTGGTGCCGAAGGAGGGCGCCGCTGTGAGCAAGGACGGTGTGCTGGCCTATCTCGACGGCAAGATCGCCAAATGGTGGACGCCGGATGATGTGCTGGTCGTGCCCAGCCTGCCGCACACCGCCACGGGCAAGCTGCTCAAGGTGGCGCTGCGAGAACAGTATCGGGATTACAAGCTGCCGACTGCTTGAACCACAACCAAGGTGAAGTGCAGTGATCAAGCCAGCAGATATTTTCATCGGCCTGCGCGATGTGTTCGGCTTTGTCATTCCAGGTATCATTTTTTGTGTGGTGGTGCTGCTGTTCGGACCTGATTTCAATGGGTTCGCACGAAAAGTTAGCGCAGAAGGGCTGGGCACGGTCTGTCTGATCGGCTTTGCCTATTGCTTCGGGCATGTTTTCAACGCGATCGGCGCCCTTGGTCTAGATCTGGTCTATGATGCTGTGAAGCCATGGCTCAGTCGCTACAAGCGTTTTGAAAGTCTGGAGGCATTCGGTGCGGCGACCGATCCCTTCAAGAACCGGATTCTTCAGCAGCATGGGGCTTCAGTTGATCTGGCCGAGTCGTTCACACGGGTCAGTTTCTGGATGGATTATCTTCGCCTGACCTCGCCTGTCGCCACCGCCGAGGTGGAACGGGTCGAAAGCATCGAGAAATTCCTGCGATCGCTCAGTGTCGCCGCCCTGTGTGCTGCACCATTGGTTGCATTGCCCTGGAATGGCATGTCCAGTCTTGCGGCATTGGGCGGGGCGATCCTGGCAGCCGTCATCAGCTTCGGGCTGTTTGTAAAGTTTCGGCTTGAACGCACTTACCGCGTTCTCAAATTCGCGCTGTTGACCACCAAGGTAACGGCGCTGCCATAACGCCCTTTTGTGGGGGCATCAGTGCATCCGCCCACCGTTTCCAACCGGATGATCCGGGCCGAGCAGCACCACAGCGCCTTGCTCGTCGGGCAGGCCGAGCACCAGAACTTCGCTTATGAACTTGCCGATCTGCCGGGGCGGGAAATTGGTGACGGCGATGACCTGGCGGCCGATCAGGCGTTCCGGCGTGTAGTGCACGGTGATCTGCGCCGAGCTTTTCCGCACGCCGATCTCAGGCCCGAAATCGATGACGAGCTTGATGGCGGGCTTGTGGGCTTCCGGAAACGGCTGGGCATCGATCACGGTGCCGGCGCGAATGTCGATCTTCAGGAAATCATCGAAGCTTATCATGGCATTGTTGTGCCAGAGGATCAGAACAGGTCAAGCTGGTCGCTGGGCGGGCGGAACTGGCTGCAATCCAGCGGAATGCGGTCACGGCTGAGGCCGTGAACAGCGCAAGCCTTGTGAAAGCGCTGGCGCATCAGCGTGGCATAGGGGCCAGCCGGCTGGAAGCGGGCGAAGAAGCGCGGATCATTGTCCTTCCCGCCGCGCATATCGGCGATGTGGTGCATGACGCGGGCAGCGCGATCGGGAAAATGGACGCTGAGCCAGTCGCGGAACAAGGGTGCGACCTCAAAAGGCAGGCGCACGGGGATGGAGTAAGCGCCCACGGCGCCGGCATCCGCTGCTGCAGCCACGATGGCTTCGATTTCGTGATCGTTGATGGCCGGAATCATCGGCGAGAGCGAGACAAACACCGGCACGTCGGCCTGGGTCAGCGTCTGGATGGCGGCGAGGCGACGTTGTGGAGTGGCGGCACGGGGTTCCATGAGACGGGCGAGGTGAGGATCGAGCGTCGTCACGCTGAGCATGACGGCGGCGAGGTTGCGGTGCGCCATGGCAGCGAGGATGTCGAGGTCGCGGCACACGCGATCGGATTTGGTGGTGATGGTGACGGGGTGGCTGCAATCATCAAGAACTTCAAGAATTTGGCGGGTGATCTTCCAGTCGCGTTCGATGGGTTGATAGGGATCGGTGTTGGTGCCCAGCGCGATCGGCTGGCACTGGTAACTGCGTTTGCCGAGTTCGGCCTTCAGCAGCACCGGCGCATCAGGCTTGGCAAACAGCCGGCTTTCGAAATCCAGGCCGGGAGACAGATCGTGATAGGCGTGGGTGGGCCGGGCAAAGCAATAGACGCAGCCATGTTCACAACCGCGATAGGCATTGATTGAACGATCAAACGGGATATCGGGCGACTGGTTTCTGGTGATGATGCTGCGCGGGCGTTCCACTGTTACCGTGGTGCGCAGCGGCGGTGGTGGATCGTCCACAACGCTGGCGTTATCCAGCCAATTGCCATCGGTTTCGCGGGTGGCGAGCCCAAAGCGTGAAGGCACATCGTTCAGCGTAGCGCCGCGGCCGCGTGCCGGTTCAGGGCGAAGCGGGGAGTTCATAGCGGAGCGTGTAAAAATGCTGCCGGTTTTCGATACGGATGACCATCGTGCCGCTGATGCCAGCCAGCGCGCCGGTGCCGGAACCGGGCACGACCACAATGTTCAGCTGCTGCCCGCCGGCGGCCATGGTGCCATTGTGTTGCAGGGCAAAGCCGCCGTTGCGACCGGCCAGCGTGGCGGCCACCACCTCCATCGCGACATAACCGGCAATGCCTTTGGCCGGATCGCCGGCGCTGAGCATCACGCCGCGGCTGGTACCGGCCAGATCGCCGCTGAACCGTTTATCAAGGCTGTGCTGGGCCGCCCCGCCGGGTGCGGCTGGCAGCGCAGTGAGGGCAACAGTGAAACTGCCGCTGGCTTCGCTGGCGGCGGCGCTGGTGCTGATCATGGCTGCAATTGCCAGGGCCGTGCCGAATCGGATTGCCACATGATTTTCCCCGCATTTTTCAAACACGCAGAACATAAATAGAACAGGTTGATCGCGCAAGCTGGAATCGATCTGGGGCTGCGCGCGTGTTGACGAATGACATCCGGCTTGTCCGTGCGTAGGAGAAAGGGACGTCAACGGGGGCCGATCGTGCGCGCTGTCATCATCTGTCTGTTCAGTTTTCTCCTGTGCGCGCCAGTGTGGGCGCAGGCACAGTCTCAGGCCCCGGCGCGGCCGCGCATCGGGCTGGTGCTGGGCGGCGGCGGTGCCAAGGGCTTTGCCCATATCGGCGTGCTGGAGGAATTGGAACGCCGGCGCATTCCGGTGGACGTGATTGCCGGCACATCGATGGGGGCGGTGGTGGGCAGTATCTATGCCACCGGGCGCACAGCCAGCGACACGCGCCGCATTGCCGAAACCATCAATTGGGTGACGCTGTTCGATAATTCGCATAAGCGTTCCGAACTCAGCTTCCGGCGCAAGCGCGAGGTGCGCACAGAGCTTCTCGACGCGCGGCTCGGGCTGGAAAATGGCAAGCCGGTACTGCCGCGCGGGGTGCTGAGCGGGCAGAAGCTGTTTGCCACACTGCAGGAACTGCTGGCGCCGTGGCGTGCCACTGAGAATTTCGATGCGCTGGCGACGCCGTTCCGGGCGGTGGCCACCAATATTGTGACGGGCCAGGCCGTGGTGATGGGCAGCGGCAATCTGAGCACGGCGGTGCTGGCGTCGATGTCGGTGCCCGGCGGCTTTGCGCCGGTGACGCGCGAAGGGTTGCTGCTGGTAGACGGCAGCATTTCCGACAATCTGCCGGTGGATGCGGCCCGCGCCATGGGTGTGGACGTGGTGATCGTGGTTGACGTTGGCGAGCCGCCGAAAGCCAGTGCCGACAAGATCAACAGTGCTGTCGATGTATTCTCGCAGATGCAATCGCTGCTGGGCTGGGAGGCGATCCGACGTCAGCGCCAATCGATGCAGGGCCGCGATGTGCTGATCGATCCCGATATCACCGGGCTTTCGGTAACCAGTTTCGACAAATCGATCGAGATCATGCAGCGCGGTCGGGTGGCGGCGCAGGCGCTGGCGGCGCGGCTGGATGCATTGTCGGTATCACAGGACGAATATGCGGCGTGGGCAGAGGCGCGCAAGCAGCGGGCGCGCGCCGAACCGATCCGCATTGCCAGGGTGACGGTGAACAACCAGTCGCGCCAGCCCACCGCCGAGATCGAGCGCTTGATCACCACCCGTGCTGGTAACACGCTGGATGGCGTGCGCATGAAGCGTGACGTGACGGCGATCTATGAACTCGATGGCTTTGATCGGGTGGATTACCAGATCAACCTGGATGCCGATGGCAACACGCTGCAAGTGAACACGGCCGGTGCCAAGGGCCGCGATCGCTACCTGATGGCCGGCATGCTGCTGTCCAGCGATTTCGGCCGGGCGGCGGTGTTCGATCTGGCACTGGGCTATACCGATCTCGATTTCCTTGGCACCGGCGCGGAATGGCGCGGCTTTGTCCGGGTGGGCAATGATGTGCTGCTCGATGTCAGCCTGTTCAAGCAGTTTGGGCGGTTTTTCGTGGAGCCGACGGCCAGTTATCAGCGCAATTCGGCGCTCGTGCTCAATCAGGGCGGCATCGTGCAGAATGGCAATTTCTCGGCGGCGCGCGCGTCGGCCGGGGTGGATGGTGGCATCCTGTTTGGCAACCGCGCCGAATTTCGGGTTGGCGTCCGGTTGGGCGGAGTCAATCCGCAGGGCAATGCCGCCGCCTTTGGGCTCGATCCCGGCTGGACCACCGACAACAACTGGCGGGTGGGCTTCACGGTCGACACGCTGGACAATGTCACATTTCCGCGTCGCGGTGTGTTTGCCCAGGCGCAACTGGTCAATCATGTCCGGGCGCTGGGCGGGCAGTTCAGCCGCGATAATATCAATCTGCAATTCACGCAGGCGTTGCCCGTGGCGGCCAACACCATTTTGGTTGCCACTGGGCGACTGGGGCTGACCACCAATCGGACCAATGATCTGCTCGGCGATTATCTGCTGGGCGGCTTCCTCAACCTGTCGGGCCTGCAGCGCAACAGTCTGTTGGGCCAGCAACTGCTGTTCCTGCGCGGAGTCGCCTATCACCGCATCAGCCAGAAGGCGCCAATCCTTGATCTGCCCATCTATATTGGTGCCAGCGTCGAGGCGGGCAATGTCTGGCGTGATCCCGGCGATGTTTCGCTGGGCAGCCTGCGCACCGGCTTCAGCGCCTTTGTGGCGGCTGATACGCTGATCGGCCCGGTGTGGCTGGCCTATGGCAACAGCGAGGGGTCGAGCACCATCTATCTGGTGCTGGGCCGCACCTTTTGAGGCAATTCAGGCCGCGACATTTCCCGATCCTTGCGTGGTTTGGGCCAGCGCTTCGCGGGTCAGCACTTCGCGGCGCAGGGCGCGGGCATCGGCCAGGGCGTTGTGTGGCAGGGTGCTCATGGTGGCGGTGTCGAAACCCGGCAGGTTGATCAGGTCGAAACGCACATGGGGCACCATGCGGCGGCCCTTGTGCACCAGCATCGCTGCGGCATGGGCGATGTCTTCTGGCCAATCGGCCACCAGCACCGGGTTCGGATCGGCGGCGAGATAGGCAGACAGGCCGGCCACCACATCCGCCCGGCTTTGGGCGGCGGCGCCCAGTTTCGGCATCACATTGGCTTCCACCCAGCGTTGCGGGCGGTGGCAAGGCAGCACGGCATAGAAATCGCCATGGCCTTCCACTTCCGGCACCAGCGCGATGGAAATCAACGGGCCGTCGAAGCCGTTGAATTCGCAATCGAGGAAATAGCGCACCGATCAGCGTTCCCTGAGACGCGGGATGAGCTCGACAAAATTGCACGGCCGGTGGCGGGCATCGAGCTGGGTGGCCAATATGCCGTCCCAGCCATCCTTTACGGCCCCAGTGGAGCCGGGCAGGCAGAAGATATAGGTGCCGCGCGCCAAGCCGGCACAGGCGCGGGACTGGATGGTGGAAGTGCCGATGGACTGAAAGCTGAGCCAGCGGAACAATTCGCCAAAGCCGGGGATGGCTTTTTCCATCACCTGATCCAGCGCTTCGGGGGTGACATCGCGGCCGGTGACGCCGGTGCCGCCGGTAGTGATGATGACGTCCACACCCGGGTCGTCGATCCACGCATTCAACTGCGCGACGAGCACTGGCACCTCGTCCTTGATGATGGCGCGGGCGGCGAGGCGGTGGCCGGCAGCGCTGAGCCGGGCCACCAGCGTATCGCCCGACGTGTCGGTGGCGGCGACGCGGGTGTCGCTCACCGTGGCGACGGCGATGTTGAGCGGCACGAAGGAAAGCGACTCATCGATGGACATGAAATACGTTAAGCTGTTCCATGCCGCCTTGTCATGGTGGCAGAACGGCGAAGGGGAGGACGGCGATGGCCCAGGTGATGGCAATGATCTGCGTGACCGACCGGGAACGGGCGCGGGCGTTTTATCGCGATGTGCTGGGGCCGGTGTTCGCCATAGGCGCGCCGGCGATTGATCCGTTCGGTGATCAGTTTGCGTGCGGCGATGGTTTTATCCGGCTGACGGCCCTGCCCGATTGGGCGCCCGGCAAATATCCGGTGCTGGGCTGGAAGGTGGCTGATGCCGGCGCGGCGGTGGCCGGGCTGGTGGCGGGCGGTGTCGAGATGTTGGTCTATCCGGGCTTTGGTCAGGATGCACAGGGCATCTGGAACTCGCCCGACGGCGGTGCCCGCATCGCCTGGTTCAACGACAGTGACGGCAATCTGCTGAGCCTGACGCAGCAGCGTTGAATTTCACTTGCCGCCGGCCACGGCGCGATCGTCGCTGGGCCAGGCTTCGGGGGTGAAGCTGCCGGGTTCGGGGCGGGGGCGGATGGGCAGCGGGTCGCGCTTTACGGCCAACTGGCCGCCGATGCCGGGCAGGCGCGGCCACAGGCCCGCTGCGATGGCGTCCATCGAAGCCGGCGTCTGGCCGTCGCGCAGTTCATACATCCACAGATTGCGCAGCACGATTTCGACATAGTGCCGGGTCTCGCGATACGGGATGGATTCGATGAACAGCAGCGGATCGCCTTGATCATCCAAAGTGCGATTCCACGTCTGCACCGAACCGGGCCCGGCGTTATAGGCGGCAATCACCTTGGGCAGCAGCCCGGCGGTCAGCCCCATGCGGCCCAGCACTTCCAGATAGGTCTGGCCCAGTTCGAAATTATAAGCCGGGTCGGCCATGTCGCCCACCACGCTCGCCGCATCGGGGGTTTCCCTGGCGATGCGGCGGTTCATCAGATCGCGGGTGTCGGGCATCAGCTGCATCAGGCCCTTAGCGCCGGTGCGGCTGGTGGCGGTGGTGATGAAGGCCGATTCCTGCAGTGCGTGGGCAAAGGCCAGGCTGCGCGGTACCCGCCAGCCGCGGAACGGCACCCATTCAGGCGCTGGGTAACGCGCCGACAGCGGCGCTTCGAGGCCCACCGGCGGCCGAGTGGCGAGGCTGTATTGCGTCGCCGGCAGATCGAGCCGGGCAGCCAGGCGCAGGATCGCGGGATAGGCATCCGCCGGTGCCGTGGCCGCCAGATGGCGCAGTTCCCGATCGGCCAGGCCCAGTTGGCCGATTTCCACCAGTGCAGCGGCGCGGCGGGCACCGGCGACGTCTTTCAGATAATTCCAGTCCGCCGTGATGAAATCGGGTTCGCGCCAGTCCAGACCCTGATCCACCCCCAATGATCTGCGGGCCAGCAGGCCATAGAAACTGGCCACCGATGTTGCGGCCTGTTGCAGGCGCGCGGTGCGATTGGCGTCGTTGCCGGCCAGGCCCCAGCTGCGCCCGGCCCAGAAGGCGGCGGCAGCGCGGGTATCATCGCGGCCCATCTTGACCAGATCAAAGGCTTCGGC
>NZ_JANPML010000064.1:0-4010 GCF_031422795.1 Sandarakinorhabdus sp. | reverse complement strand
CTGTTTGCCACCGCCAACACTGTTGGCCTGGGCGATACGACCGGGCTTTATCACGGCACCCAGCAGATCAACCAGGGCCAGATGGACCGCTGGAGCATCGTCACAACGCTGAATTACCTGCCGCACCACACCGAAACCGCCATCGTGACCGCCAAGGTGAAGGAATTCGACACCGAGGCCGGCCGCAAGACCGTTTCGAACATGGTGCGCGTGGCCGACATGACCCGCGCCGGCTTCATGGGCGGCGACATTTCCACGGTGATGAGCCCGCGCACGGTGATCACCTGGGCGCAGAATGCGGTGATCTTCAACAATGTCGGCTTTGCCTTCCGGCTGTCGTTCCTGAACAAGTGCGACGAGGCCGAACGCAGCATTGTTGCCGAATATTATCAGCGCGTGTTCGGCGAGGATTTGCCGGAAAGCGTGGCGGTGAAGGCGAAGAAGTAGCGAATGGCTGAGACCAGCCCCATCGAGGATTTCCGTCAGGCGGTGGCCGCGTCGATGCGGGCGCTTGGTCATGCGCCGGATATGGAGCTGGCCTATACCGCCGACAAGCCGGGCTGTTTCGGTGAACAGGCGCGGGTGCCGCAGCCGGCGCGCGCACTGCCGCCGGAGCAAGTGGCCGAAGTGCGCGGCTGGGCCGACAGTTTCGCGCTGAAGCGGCGGTTTCACGATGCCAAGCTGCACGGCGCGGATCAGCCGGAATCGGGCCTTGCTCGCGATATCTGGAACGCGATCGAGCAGGCGCGGTTTGAATCGCTGGGCGCGGCCGAAATGGCCGGGGTGGCGCGCAATCTTGATCGCATGACCGAAATGCGGGTGCGCACCGATCCGATCGTGCGCGCCCGTTCCGCCGAGGAAGTGCCGCTGGCCACCGCGCTCGGCCTGATGGTTCGCGAACGGCTGACCGGTGCCGACGTGCCGCGCGCGGCGCAGCAGGCCGTGGACATGGTGCGCGGCCATATCGAGGCGCAGGCTGGAAAGCATCTCGATGCGCTGGCCGAAAATATGGAGAATCAGGCCGATTTCGCGCAGCTGATCCGCCATGTGCTCGCCGATCTGGGCCTGGGCGCAGATCCGGACGAGGCCAGCGACGAGACCGAGGAAGGCGCCGACGGCCAGGAGGAAGAACAGCCCGGCGAAGACAGCGAAGATCAGAGCCAAGAAGACGGCGGCGGTTCCGACCAATCGACCGAAACCCGCGCCGAAGACAGCAGCGATGCGCCGGAGGATTCCGAGCAACGCGAAGTCGAGATGGACACCGATGAAGTGTCCGACGCCGAGATGGGCGACGAGGGCCAGGAAGGCATGATGCCGTGGCGGCCCAACATGCCGCTGTCGGACCTGCCGCCCGATTTCGAATACAAGGCCTATGCCACCAAGCACGACGAAGTGGTGGGTGCCGCCGAGCTGTGCGACGACGAGGAACTGACCCGGCTGCGCAACTATCTCGACCAGCAGCTGCTTCCGCTGCAATCGGCGGTGACCAAGCTGGCCAACCGCCTGCAGCGCCGCCTGATGGCGCAGCAGAACCGCAGTTGGGATTTCGATCAGGAGGAAGGCATATTGGATGCTGCGCGGCTGGTGCGCATCGTCACCAATCCGGCCCACGCGCTAAGCTACAAGATCGAGCGTGACACCGAATTCCGCGACACGGTGGTGACGCTGCTGATCGATAATTCCGGTTCCATGCGTGGCCGGCCGATTTCCATCGCCGCCATCTGCGCCGACATCCTGGCGCGCACGCTGGAGCGTTGTGCGGTGAAGACCGAAATCCTGGGTTTCACCACCCGCGCCTGGAAGGGCGGCCAGAGCCGTGAAGCGTGGCTGCAGGCGGGCCGTCCGCCCAAGCCGGGCCGGCTCAATGATCTGCGCCATATCGTCTACAAGCAGGCCGATGCGCCATGGCGGCGATCGCGCAAGAATCTGGGCCTGATGATGCGCGAAGGCCTGCTGAAAGAGAATATCGACGGCGAGGCGCTGCTGTGGGCGCACGACCGGTTGATCGCCCGCAACGAAGATCGCCGCATCCTGATGGTGATTTCCGATGGCGCGCCGGTCGATGATTCCACCCTGTCGGTGAACAGCGGCAACTATCTCGAGCGCCACCTGCGCGCCGTGATCAAGCATATCGAAACCAAAAGCCCGGTCGAACTGATCGCCATCGGCTTCGGCCACGATGTTACCCGCTATTACCGCCGCGCCGTCACCATCATGGACGCCGAACAATTGGGCGGCACCATCATCGACAGCCTGGCCGCGCTGTTTGAAGAAGGCGGCGGCACAGGCAAGAGCAAGGCTGGTCGCGGCCGCCGTTAGAGCCCGACCGCTTCGGCCACCGCGACGCGCAGTTTCGCCTTCAGTTCGGCCACCACCGGCGCAAGGCCCGGATCGGCGATGCGATTGGTCTGTTCAAACGGATCGGTTTCCAGATCGTGGAACGCATCGCGTTCGGGATGCTGGATCCAGTGGATATATTTGTGGCGCTTGGTGCGGATGGCGCGATAGCCGGCATCATCGACCCATTCGAACACTTCATCGCCGCTATATTCGATATAGACATGATCGCGGGCCTGCCCGCCGGCACCGGTGAGCGCCAGCGCAAACGAGCGCCCCTGGATGTGCGCGCCAATCCTGGCGCCGGCCAGATCAAGGATGGTGGGCGCCAGATCAACGCTGGACACCAGCGCATCGACCCGGCTGCCCGGCTTTACCAGGGCCGGCGCCCGCACCAGCAGCGGCGATTTGATGGCTTCTTCGAATGGCAACCGCCGTTCCACGCTGAGCCCGTGTTCGCCATAGAAATAGCCATTGTCGCTGGTGAACAGCACGATCGTATTGTCGAGCACGCCATCGGTTTCGAGTTGCTGCATGATGCGGCCCAAACCGTCGTCGATGGACAACAGCATTTCGGCCCGGCCGCGCACGGTGGAATCGGCGGAACTGGCGTCGATCTCGGCCTTGTATCTGGCCCGGGTTTCCGGCGCATATTTGCGCGCCAGCATCGCCGCGACCTGGGCGTTGCCGGCAGGCAGCTGATCGGGCGGCACGTAATTGGCCCGGCGCGGCACGGTTTTTCCGGCATAGCGCCCGGCGTGGCGGGCAGCCGGAATGAAGCGGCTGGGCACATCCAGATCAAGCGAGCCATCGTTGCGCTGAACGGCGTCCGGGTGGATCGCCTTGTGGCCCAGATAGAGGAAAAATGGCTGATGGCCGGCGGCGGCGGTGTGCAGGAAGGTCAGCGACCGATCGGTAAGCAGATCGGTGATATAGCCGGGCACCTTGGCCATCCGGCCGTTTTCATGCAGCTGCGGATCGATGATCGCGCCCTGCCCGGCAAAGCTCACCCAATAATCGAAACCCGGACGCGGCGTTGCATCATTGCCCATGTGCCATTTGCCGACAAAGCCGGTGCGATAGCCGCTGCGCTGCAATTCACGCGGGAAGGTCTCCAGCCGATGGCTCAATTGGCTGCGGGCTTCGTTGCCGGCAACGCCGTGGCGCGACGGATATTGCCCGGTCAGGATCGAAGCGCGGTTGGGTGAACACAGCGGGATGGCGTGGATGGCCTGCGTGAACAGCGCACCTTCGCGGGCCAGCCGATCGATATTGGGGGTTTCCAGCCACGGGTGGCCGGCCGCGCCGAATTCATCGAACCGCATATCATCAACGACGATCAGGATGATGTTGGGGCGGGCGGTTGGCCGGCCCCGGCTGCCGGCTTCGAGTGCAAGGCTGGCGCCAATGGTTTTCAGCGCCTGCCGCCGGTTCATCCTGCCCATGGTGTCTATTGCCTCCTGCGCGTGTCCGGAATGCTAGGCGCTCTGCAGCGTGACCGCAAACGCCGCCGCAACTTCGTGGTTGACCCGTCGTAACTGCCTGAACAAGCCGCTGGCGCATCGATTCAAAATCGGCTTAAATGGTGGTCAACGGATCAAATGGTCGCAACACACTCGTTGCTGGGGGAATGCGTGATGAAGGACCGAGGCTCGTCAGCGACGACGCTGTCG
>NZ_JANPML010000063.1:0-1560 GCF_031422795.1 Sandarakinorhabdus sp. | reverse complement strand
GTAGGATTCGCGGGTGTGGGCGCGGTTCATCGCCTTCAATATGCGGCTGGAGCCCGACTGCACGGGCAGGTGCAGATAAGGCATCAGCTTGGGCACCTCGACATGGGCAGCGATCAGATCGTGGCCGCCTTCACCCTGCATGTCGCGCGGGTGGCTGGTGGTATAACGGATCCGTTCCAGGCCATCGATTTCAGCTAGCGCGCGAATGAGGCCCGACAGGCTGAGGCTGCTGTTATAGGCGTTCACATTCTGGCCAAGCAGGGTGATTTCGCGCACGCCGCGCGCCACCAGCGCCTTCGCTTCGGCGATCAGATCGGCCGCCGGCCGGCTGGTTTCCGGGCCGCGCGTATAGGGCACCACGCAGAAGGTGCAGAATTTGTCGCAGCCTTCCTGCACGGTAAGGAAAGCACTGGCTTGCGCGATGCGGCGCTGCGGCAGGGAATCGAATTTCGGCACCACCGGCATGTCGATGTCGATGGCGCGGGCGGTCTGCGACTGGCTGAGCAATTCCGGAAGACGATGATAGGCCAAGGGGCCAACGATCACATCCACATCCGGCGCGCGGACGGCGATTTCGGCGCCTTCGGCCTGGGCCACGCACCCGGCGGCCACGATGGTGGGCCGGCTGCCATCAGCCCGCGGCTGGCGCAGGCGGCCGATATCGGAATACAGCTTTTCCGCAGCCCGCTCACGGATATGGCAGGTATTGAGCACCACGACATCAGCCGCTTCGGGCGAATCCACGGCGGTCAGCCCTTGGCCGGCCAGCACATCACCCATGCGCTCACTGTCATAGACGTTCATCTGGCAGCCGAAGGACTTGACGTGAAAGGTCTTGGGGCTGGGTCGAGACGTCAAGAGCGGGCTCCGGTGGCTTGGTGGTTCTCCATAGCCATTTTGCCCGCCCCGGTCACCTGCCATCCGCCCGGCTTTGGCCCAATATCGTCAGCCTCCACGCATCAACCGGCGGTAACCGGCGGCAATCAGCGTGTGGCAGTGGCGGGCCAGCAGCTTGCGGTCCGGAAAGTCGGCGGCATCGATGGGATCGTGGAACAATATTTCCGCCGTGATCCGCCCCAGCCCCATGAAGCCAATGGCATGCGGGCCCAGTTCAGTATCGCCCACCCAGGCCAGATCGGGCAGTTGCCGGCGCGTAACGGGCAGGCCGTTCACCCGCGTATAGGCCAGGGTGACCGGCTGGATGATCAGGCCCGGCACATCACCCACCACCGAAAACAGCGCCGATTTGAACGGCAGCACGCCGGTGCCGTCGCTGTTGGTGCCTTCGGGAAACAGGATCAGCGAACCGCCCTTGTTGAGCCGATCGGCGAGTTCATTCCTTTGCACCGCCGCCGTTGAACGGCGTTCCCGCGCCACATAAACAGTGTGGGCAAAGGTGGCGAACCAGCCCACCGGGCCCCAGCCGGCGACTTCTGATTTGGCGACAAAACTGGCGTTGATACGCGCGCCCAGCACGGGAATATCGGTCCAGCTCAGGTGGTTGGCGACATAGAGTATCTTGCCGCCCGGCGGCGGCGCACCGTGCATGCGGATGCGGAC
>NZ_JANPML010000062.1:0-14547 GCF_031422795.1 Sandarakinorhabdus sp. | reverse complement strand
CGAACACCACTGTTTCCTGGGGGACGACGGCGATGCGGGCGCGGATGTCATGCGGGTCGGCGGCGGTGAGCGGCACGCCATCGAGGCGGATTTCGCCAGCTTCGGGGTCGTAAAAGCGTTGCACGAGTTGAAACAGTGTCGATTTGCCGGCGCCCGAGGGGCCGACCACAGCGACGGTTTCGCCGGCGGCGATATCGAGGCTGAAGTCCTCGAGCGCGGCGCCATCGGGCTTTGACGGGTAGTGGAAGGTGACGCGATCGAGGCAGAGCGCGCCCCTGGCCGGGGTGGGCAAGGGCGTGGCGTGTTCCGGCGCGCGGATGCCGGGGCGGGCGGCGAGCAGTTCTTCCATGCGGGCGCTGGCGCCGGCGGCGCGCATGAAATCGCCATAGACTTCGGAAATCGTGCCAAACGCACCGGCAACGATGATGGCGGCAAACACGAAGGCGGCAATGGCGCCGGCCGACAGTCGTCCCGAAATCACGTCGAGCGCGCCCTGCCACAGCACCAGAGTGATGGCGCCGAACACCAGGGTGATCACCAGCGCCGTCATCACCGCGCGCAGGCGTATGCGGCGTTTGGCGGTATCGAAGCTGCGTTCAACCGCGGCGCCAAAGCGGCTGGCTTCGCGGCCTTCCTGGGTGAAGGCCTGCACGATGCGGATGGCGCCCAGCACTTCGGAAACCATGGTGCCCATGTCGGCCACCCGATCCTGGCTGGCGCGGCTGATATCGCGCACCTTGCGGCCGAGGAACAGGATCGGCACGATGGTGAGCGGGATTACCAGCAGCATCAGCAGCGTGAGGCGCGGGGAGACCCAGAACATGTAGCCGATGCCGCCAATGCCCATCACCGTATTGCGCAGCGCCAGGCTGGACGAGGTGCCAACCACCTGTTCGATGATCGACGTATCGGCCGTGATGCGGCTGGCGATTTCGGCCGGGCGGTTTTCTTCGAAGAACACCGGATCGAGCGACACGAGGTGGCGCTGCACTGCGGTACGAAGATCGGCCACCACACGCTCGCCAATCCACGAGACGAAATAGAAACGCACGGCGGTCGCAATGCCCAGCATGCCGACCAGGCCGAGGAACACCGAGAAGAAGGGGGCGATGGTTGCCGGGTCGCTGCCACGGGCAAAACCATTGTCCACCACCATCTTCAGCCCTTGCGGAATGGCCAGGGTGGTGACAGCCGCGAGGCAGAGCGCCGACAGCGCCGCTACCAGCTGTAGCGGGTAGGCGCGGGCAAACCGCCACAAGATCTTGAGGCGGGAGAGTTTGCGCTCAGCGGGTGGTGGCAACGGCGGTTTCACCGTTGTGGTTTGGGGTCGAGAGGCCATGCGGGCTGATAACAGGCGACCGGGCCACACTCAATGGCCAATGGCCTGCGATAAAAACCGCAGGCGCGGCCGTTGCACAATAGTTGCACGGCTGCGGATTCATGACATGTGCATGTTGATTCCGGTTTATGCTGCACCTGCGATATGGCAGTGCATCATATGCACGGCCTAGATGAGACTCGCGCCGGAAGGACTGTTGATGCTTTACACCGCCATTGAGATGCAGAAAGCCATGCTGGCAGGGATGGGCCTGGCGGCTCAATCCAGTTCCGATTGGTTGCTCAGCTATGCCAACCCGCTGGCCTGGTCGCCCACCGCACCGTCGATGGCGCGGGCGCTTGAAGTGTTTGCCCACACGGTTGAAGTGCGGGGCAAGCCGGCTTTTGGTCTCGATACCACCATCGTTGAAGGTGTGTCGGTGGCGGTGTCGGAAGTCGTCTCGGCGCGGAAGCCGTTTGGCCAGTTGAAGCATTTCCAGCGTGCCGTGAGCGGCCGCCGCGACCCCCGCATCCTGATCGTGGCACCGATGTCGGGCCATTATGCCACGCTGCTGCGCGGCACCGTTGAGCGCCTGCTGCCCGATCACGAAGTGTATATCACCGATTGGCGCGATGCCCGCCTGGTGCCGACGAGCGCCGGCCGCTTCGATCTCAACGACTATGTTGATTATCTGATCGGGTTCCTGGAAGAGCTCGGCCCGGATACGCACATGCTGGCCGTGTGCCAACCTTCGGTGCCGGCGTTGGCTGCCGTGGCGCTGATGAACGAAGATGATCATCCGTGCACGCCGCCCAGCCTGACGATGATGGGTGGCCCGGTCGATACCCGCAAGGCGCCGACATCGGTGAACGATCTGGCCTTCAAGCGGCCGTTCGCGTGGTTTGAGCACACCGTGATTCAGGAAGTGCCGGCGATTTACCCCGGTGCTGGCCGCAAGGTGTATCCCGGCTATCTGCAACTATCCAGCTTCATGTCGATGAACCTGGCCAACCACATGAAATCGCATTGGGAAATGTTCAGGCATCTGGTGGATGGCGATGATGAATCGGCCGATTCCACCAAGGCTTTCTATGATGAATATCGCGCAGTCTGCGACATGACCGCGGAATTCTATCTGCAGACCATCGATCTGGTGTTCCAGCGCCAGGCGCTGGCAACCGGCCAGTTCGAACATCGCGGCCGTATTGCCGATCCGGCCAAGATCACCCGCACCGCGCTGCTGGCCATCGAAGGCGAGCGTGACGATATTTCGGGCATAGGCCAGACCAAGGCCGCGCTCGATCTGGCGGTGAATCTGCCCGAAGCGAAGAAGCATTATCATATGGCGCTGGGTGCCGGCCATTATGGCATCTTCAATGGCCGCAAGTGGCGCGAGGTGGTTGCGCCGGTGATGGAGGATTTCATCCGCACGCACGATTTGCGCCGCGTGACCCCGGCGCCGCTCCGGGTGGTGCTGCCCAGCCACGTTGAACCAGACGTGACGCCCGGGTTGGAAGTGGCCTGACGGGGAGACTCTCCTTCGGCTCCTCGCGCAAAGCGGGAGGGGCCGGGGATGGGAAACGTCGGGCGCCTTACTCCGCCAGCGCGGCCTCCAACTCCGCCAGTTTCAGCCAGCGCAGCTCGGCAGCCTCCAGCGTGTCGCGCAGGCGATCCAGTTCGGCCATGATGGCGGAAAAGCGCGCCGGATTCTTGGCGTAGAGCTCGGGATCCGCCAGTGCTGCCTCGCGGGTGGCAATATCCTTGTTGAGCGTCTCCATGCGAGCGGGCAATTCGGTGAGTTCGCGCGCGTCCTTGTAGCTCAGCTTGCCGGCCTTTTTGGGCGCGCTGGGGCCGGGCGCCACCGAACGCCCGCCCTTGGTTGCCGCTGCCGCCGGCGCCTGCCGTGCCACCCAGTCGCTCCAGCCGCCCACGCTGACCTCGGCATTGCCGTGACCATCGAGTGCGACGATCATCGTCACCACACGATCCAGGAACGAGCGATCGTGGCTGACCAGGAGCACGGTGCCGTCATAATCGCCGATCACTTCCTCGATCAGGTCGAGCGTTTCCATGTCGAGATCGTTGGTCGGTTCATCCAGCACCATCAGGTTTGATGGCGTGGCGAATTCGCGGGCCAGCAGCAGGCGGGACTGTTCGCCGCCCGACAGGGTTTCGGCTGCCGCATCAAGCACGCCGGGTTCGAACAGATAGTCCTTGAGGTAACCGACAACGTGCTTTTTCGATCCATTCACTTCCAGCCACTCGCCGCCATCGGCCAGCACTTCGCGTACGGTGCGGCCCTTCAGGCGCTGGCGGTGCTGATCGATGATGGTGGGTGCCAGCGCGGCCGATCGCGTGATCGTGCCACTGTCGGGCGTGAGCTGGCCGAGCAGCAGCTTGATCAGGGTCGATTTGCCGGCGCCATTGGGGCCAACGATGCCGATGCGATCGCCCTTGCGGATGCGCAGGGAAAAATCCTTCAGGATGGTGCGTTCGCCAAAGGCCATTGAAACCGCCTTGGCGTCGATGAGGATTTTCGAGCCGGGGTCGCTGGATTCGGTGGCGATGCGGGCCGTGGTTGGGCCGCGATCAAGTCCGCGGCGGGTTTCGCGCAGGTCCATCAGCTTGGTCAGCCGGCCCATGTTGCGCTTGCGCCGGGCGGTGACGCCGCGCTGCAGCCAATGTTCCTCGGCGCGCAATTTTGTGTCCAGGCGCTGGGCGGTGCGTTCTTCCTCGGCAGCCACGGCATCGGACCAGGCATCGAACCCGCCAAAGCCGACTTCGGCGCGGCGTAGCGCACCGCGATCGAGCCACAGGCAGTTTTTTGTAAGCCGGGTCAGGAAGGCGCGATCATGGCTGATGACAACCAGCGCGCAGCGGCTGCGGTCGAGCCAGTTTTCCAGCCATTCGATGGCGCTGATATCAAGGTGGTTGGTCGGTTCATCGAGCAGCAGCAGATCGGGCGCTTCGGCGAGCACCCGCACCAGCGCGGCCCGGCGGCGCTCCCCGCCTGATGCTGTGGCCGCCGGCCGGGCGAGATCGAGCCCGATCTGATCGGCCAACGCTGCAACTTCATACGGTTGCGCGCCGCCGGCCAGCACATAATCTTCAAGGCAGGTGAAATCGCCCATCGGCGGGTCCTGCTCCAGCCGGCCGATTTTCAGCTTTGCCGAAAGCGCGCGGCGGCCCTGATCGGCTTCGATGCTGCCATCGATGATCTTCAGCAACGTGGATTTGCCGGCACCGTTGCGACCAATCAAGGCGACACGGTCACGGGCATCAAGGGTGAGTGACAATCCCTGAAACAGCCAAACGGCGCTGTTTTTCAGGCCGATGGATTCAAGGGTAAATATGGGTTCGGGCATGACGCCGTGGCAGTGGCCTGTCCGGCCGGTTATGGCAAGAGGCGGTGAGGCCGCGCGCCAATGGTTGCGCTGCGGCCATCGATGCGGCACAAGACAGATGTCTGCTGCGTGCGTGAATCTTGTTCATGTTCAGGGCGGGTTCAAGCGGCGGTGGGCAGGGATGCATCCATGATAGCCGGTGTTGAAGCCGTTTCAGCGAGGTTGAACGACGAGGCCATGCTTGTGCGTAACCATTTGTTTTTGGTGATTTCCCTGGTGCTGATGGTGCCGGCTGCGGCCGCCGCTGGCCCCAATGACGTGCACGATATGGTGCGCGCCGGGGAGATCATGCCGCTGGAGCCCATCCAGCGCCGCGTTGTGCAGCAAAATCGGGGCGAGTATGTTGGCGTGCAATTTGATCATGGCAGCCGCACCTACCGTTTCCGGTTTGTGCAGGATGGAGCCCTAGTCAATGTTGATGTTGATGCCCGCACGGGCGATCCGGTGCGACGCCGTAAGAATTATTGAGTTGTCGTCGGCAGCCGTTGGCAGCGCTGCCAGACGGCCTGGACACAGCACCATCCTGGATAGGGGCCAATGCGAATTCTGATCGTCGAAGACGAACCCAATCTGCGCCGTCAGCTGAAAAACGCGCTGGAACAGGCTGGCTATGCCGTTGATAGCGCTGGCGACGGCGACGAAGGCCATTATCTGGGCGCCAACGAAGCCTATGACGCTGTCATCCTCGATCTGGGCTTGCCCGGCCTTGATGGCTTGACCGTGTTGGATCGCTGGCGCCGCGAAGGCCGTGTGATGCCGGTGCTGGTGCTGACAGCGCGTGACAGTTGGTCCGACAAGGTGGCGGGCCTTGATGCCGGCGCCGATGATTATCTGGCCAAACCGTTCCAGGTGGAAGAACTGGTTGCCCGGCTGCGCGCCATCATCCGCCGGGCTGCGGGGCAGGCGACGTCGGAACTCACGGCCGGCGGTGTGCGGCTGGATGGCCGTTCTGGCCGCGTCACGCTGAACGGCGAACCGGTCAAGCTGACAGCGCAGGAATTCAAGCTGCTCAGCTATCTGATGCACCACAAGGGCAAGGTGGTGAGCCGCACCGAGCTGATCGAACATATTTACGATCAGGATTTCGACCGCGATTCCAACACGATCGAGGTGTTCATCACCCGCATCCGCAAGAAACTGGGTGCTGATCTGATCATGACCACGCGCGGCCTTGGCTACAGCCTCAACGACCAGCTCTGATGCTGCACCCATCGAGGTGAGCACGCGCCGCTCGTTGCAGCGGCGCATGGTGCTGATTGCGTCGGTGTGGATCACCATGTTGCTGGGTGTGGGCGGGCTGGCGCTGGTGCGCGTGCTCGATGATACGCTCACCGCCAGTTTTGATGAGCAGCTGGCCAACAATCTGAATGCGATGATCAACGCCGCCGAACTGGACGAGGTGGGCGATGTGCGTCTGCTCCGGCCGCTGGGCGATCAGCGTTTTGCCGAGCCTTATTCCGGCCTTTACTGGCAGGTGTCGGGCGGCGGCCACGCGCCGTTTCCGTCGCGCAGCCTGTGGGATCGCCAGTTGGCGCCGCCGCCGGGCAATGGCGATTGCCGCACGCCCTGCACGTTTGAAAGTGTCCAGTTTCCTGCTGAGCCGCTGCGGGTGATTGCCCGCAGCGTGCGCCTGCCCGGTGCGCCGCAAGCCTTTCTGTTCCAGGTCGCGCAATCCAGCCGTGATCTCAATCAACAACTGGCGCGCACCCGCACCGTCGTCGGCTGGAGCCTGGGGGTGCTGGGCATCGGCCTGATCATCATGGTCGGCCTGCAATCAATCTATGGGCTGGCGCCGTTGCGGCGGGTGTCGAAAGCGATTGCGGCCATTCGTTCGGGCGAGGCCAAGCGCGTTGATGAGCAATTCCCGATCGAGGTGGAGCCGCTGGTTGCCGAGATCAACGAGTTGCTGGCCCATGGTGAAGCACAATCCGAAGCCGCCCGCCGCCACGCCGGCAATCTGGCGCATGCCCTGAAAACCCCGATGAGCGTGCTGATCGGTGAAGCACATGGCCGTGATGATCCGCTGGCCCGTGCTGTCGAAGCGCAGGTGCAGGTGATGCGCCGTCACGTCGATCACCAATTGGCCCGGGCCCGCGCCGCCGGTCGCCGTGCCGCGTCAAGCGCACGCACGCCGCTGTGGCCGTCGCTGGAAGCCATCGCCCGCACGGTCGGGCGTATCCACCAGGGCAAGGTGCTCATCGATCTGGCCGGTGACCGCGAGGCCGCGTTTCGCGGTGAGCGCCAGGATCTGGAAGAAATGCTGGGCAATCTGATCGACAATGCCGCTGTGCACGGCGGTGGCCGGGTGTTCATCACGGTGGAAAGCGATGCCGACATGGTGCGTGTGATGATCGAGGATGACGGCAAGGGCATCACCCCGGCGCAGCGCAGCCGGCTGTTCGAACGCGGCGAACGGTTGGATACCGACAAGCCCGGCACTGGCCTGGGCCTGGCCATCGTCAAGGATGTTGCCGAACTTTATGGCGGCAGCGTCGCGCTCGAAACGTCGGAGGATCTGGGCGGGCTGCTGGTCGTGCTCAGCCTGCCCAAGGCGCCCTGATCATTGCTGCGCCCGATTACTGCTGGGCCGCCTGGTGATGGCGGATGACCTCATCGATGATGAAGCGCAGGAATTTCTCGGAAAACTCCGGGTCCAGATTGGCACTGGCGGCCAGCGCGCGCAGGCGGGCGATCTGTTCGGTCTCACGCCCTGGGTCGGCCGGGGGCAGGCCGGTCTGGGCCTTGTAGCGGCCCACAGCCTGCGTGACCTTGAAGCGTTCGGCCAGCATGAACACCAGCGCGGCATCAATATTGTCGATGCTTGTCCGATAGGCTTTCAACACCAGGTCAGTCACGCTGTTTCCCCCATCTGGGCCGCTAAGGCCGTCCTGTCCTTTTGCGGCACAGCAGCGCGGGGGGCAAGGCCGCGCTTGCACAGGCCGTTACTTGCGGTAAGGAAACACCCGTGTCCGCAACCGTCCATCCCCTTCGCCGCGAACCATCGATTCAGGCGCTGATGAACCTCACCGCGCCTGGGCTGAATGCGGTGAACCACGTCATCCTTGATCGTATGCAATCGCAGGTGGCGCTGATCCCGGAACTGGCCGGCCATTTGATTGCCGGTGGTGGCAAGCGGCTGCGGCCGATGCTCACCCTGGGTTGCGCCAGCCTGCTCGGCTATTCGGGCAATCGCCACCACAAGCTGGCAGCCGCTGTGGAGTTCATTCACACCGCCACCTTGCTGCATGACGATGTGGTGGATGCGTCGGGCCTGCGCCGCGGCAAGGTCACCGCAAATTCGCTGTATGGCAATCCGGCCAGCGTGCTGGTCGGCGATTTTCTGTTCAGCCGCGCCTTTGAACTGATGGTGGAGGATGGCTCGCTGCGCGTCCTCAAGATCCTCAGCCGGGCCTCGGCGGTAATTGCCGAAGGCGAAGTGGCGCAGCTCACGGCAGCCCGCGACGTCACCACCACCGAAGACCGTTATCTCGACATCATTTCCGCCAAGACTGCCGCATTGTTTGCCGCGGCCTGCCAGATTGCCGGCGTGGTCGCAGAACGCGATGAAAAGGCCGAGGAAGCGCTGGCCAGTTATGGCCGCTATCTCGGCATCGCTTTCCAGCTGGTCGATGATGCCATCGATTATGTGTCGGACGCAGAAACCATGGGCAAGAATGCCGGCGATGATTTCCGCGACGGCAAGATCACGCTGCCGGTGATCCTGGCCTATGCGCGCGGCAATGAGGATGAACGCGAGTTCTGGCGCCGCGCCATGACCGGGCGTGCCAATGGCGATGCCGAACTGGCCCGCGCTGGCGAACTGCTGCGCCAGACCAATGCGGTGGCCGATACCATGGCCCGCGCCCGCCACTACGGTCAGCGCGCCATCGATGTGCTGGGCAGCTTTGCCAAGGGCCCGGCCCGCGACGCGCTTACCGAAACGGTCGAATTCGCCATCGCCCGAGCCTATTGAGGCCGCGCACCTCTTGCCTGCGGCCGCGGCTCGCGGCAAGGAGGGTTGATGCACGCCCGTCTTTATCAGCGCCCCAAGCACGCCCTGCAATCGGGCCATGCCCACACCGGTGAATGGCTGCTGGAGTTCGAACGCGACGATCGCATTCGCGCCGATCCGCTCACCGGCTGGACCGGCAGCGGCTTCACGGCGGGCCAGATCCAGCTGCGCTTTGCCAATCAGGATGCGGCGCTGGCCTATGCCAAGGCCAATGATCTTGAGGTGGAAATTGTCCCGCTCGCTCCCAAGACCCTGAAAATTCAGGCCTACGCCGATAATTTCCGTTAGGGTCAGTCCCTGATGCGCTCCACCTTCACCAATGCGACGGTGCGGCTCTATCACCTGGACGATGGCGACCCGGTGGCCCAAACCCTGTTCTATGGACCGCTGGACGAAGCGCTTGTCATTGCAGCGGCCCAAGTCGAGGATGTGCAGGCCCATCTGTGGATCGCCACCGATAACGACGTGGCACACTATCTCGACCTGGCCAGCGACTAGGGCTGGATTTTCCGGGCATTCGGGAGCATTTCGAGCAGCAACGCGCCCATAGCTCAGCCGGATAGAGCACGTGCCTTCTAAGCACGGGGTCGCAGGTTCGAATCCTGCTGGGCGCGCCATTTTTGTTTGCGCGACGCTGCCCGCCAACCCATCGCGCGGTTTCGATTTCGCTCCGCTCAGCCTCACCATTTCGCTGCTGACGCGACCTCCCCGATACACCCAGCAAGCAAGGCACACGTCATGCCGGACATCGTTCACCATCGGCCCTGCGGGCCCGATTGCGGCGCAGGCAGCTGTGGTTGCAATCCTCAGCGTCGCAAACACGGCCTGTAACCGGCGCCCGGACTGAAGCGGACTAGCCCATGCTGTCGATCACATTCGCCCTGCAGGCCGAAACCAACCGCCTGGCTGACAATGCCGATGCCTATGATGTGTTGGTGAACCAGCTGGTGGCGACCAGCGCCGGCAAGCGCGCGCCGCGGGTGGGCCAGCGTTTCCCCGGCTTTGCCTTGCCTGATGCTGCCGGGCGTTTTCACACGCTGGCCGAACTGCTGGCAGCGGGCCAGCCGTTGGTGATCAGCTTTCATCGCGGTCTGTGGTGCCCGTGGTGCCGGGTTGAAAGCGCCGGTTGGGGCAATGCAGCCGATGCGCCGGCGGCGGCCGGCGCGCGCCTCGTCACGAGTACAGGCGAACTCGAAGGGCAGGGCGGCGCCCTTGCTGCGCGCGCTGGTGGCCTGGGGTTGGTCTGACCCCGCCAATCCTGCTCCAATCTGCCTGAACCGCAGCCTTGTTGAACCCGTTCTCATTGGCCCCTCAGGCTTGTGCCAACGGGGGGCAAACCGCATTCGGTTGAGCAGCCACTTTTGTTGCTGCTGCTTGACTACGGAAAGTTTCTCTTATAGCTGTTTTTGGTAGTGAACGTTCACAACCGTCGCATTCAACAGCACGGATGAACGATCAGGGGGAGAAAATCGCTAATGATCATGTCGTTACGTCCGGCTGTGGGCCGTTTCATGCTTGGCGCTTCGGTGCTGGCGCTTGGTGTTGCAGCGCAGCCGGTGATGGCACAGGCGCAAACTGCTGCGGCCGCTGAAGCCGATGCGGACGAGATGATCATCGTCTCCGGCATCCGGGCCAGCTTGCAGAAATCATTGAGCGTCAAGCGCGATGCGCTGGGTGTTGTCGATGCCATCTCGGCTGAAGACATCGGCAAATTCCCTGATACCAACCTTGCCGAATCGCTGCAGCGCATCACCGGCGTGTCGATCGACCGTCAGAACGGCGAAGGCTCCAAGGTCACGGTTCGCGGCTTCGGTCCCGATTTCAACCTGGTGCTGCTGAATGGCCGCCAGATGCCGGCCTCGGGCCTGGGCAGCTGCTGCGAAGCGCCGGCCTCGCGCAGCTTTGATTTCGCCAACCTTGCCGCCGAAGGCATTTCCGGCGTGCAGGTCTACAAGTCCGGCCGCGCCACGCTGCAGACTGGCGGCATCGGTTCGGTGATCAACATCCAGTCGCCGCGCCCGCTCGATCGCCCGGGCTTCAAGGGCAGCGTCTCGGTCAAGGGTGTGATCGATCACACGTTCGAGGGCACCAAGGTGACCCCGGAAGTGTCGGGCATCCTGTCCAAGACGTTTGCTGATGATCGCATCGGCATCCTCGTCACCGGTATCTACCAGCGCCGCAAGGCCAGCCTGGCACAGTTCAACGCTGGCTGGCGTGAAGGCTATCTGGGCAATGAAAACAACTGGGGTTCGCTGCCGCCGGCGGGGGCTTCGAATGTCACCAATCGCCCGGGTCCGACCGACACCTATCAGGTCACCCAGAATGCCGGTTATGATTTCACCGACATCGATCGTGAACGCATCAACGGCCAGGTCGTGTTGCAGGTGAAGCCCACCGACACGCTGAACATGGTGCTGGATTATACTTATTCGCAGAACACCATCGATGCCCGCACCAGCAGCATCGGCGTGTGGTTCAACCATGGCAACACCACCAGCAGCTGGACCAATGGTCCGGCAGCAGGCCCGAATTTCTACGCCGAAACCTTCGCTCCAGGCGACGGCAAGGATCTGGCCATCACCGGTGCGCTGGCCGCCAACCGCAACATCAACAAGTCGCTGGGTGGCAACATCAAGTGGGATGGCCCCGGCGGCTTGCGTCTTGAACTCGACGCCCACCATTCGACTGCAGAAAGCAAGCCGACCTCGCCGTTCGGTAGCAACAGCGCCGTGGGCAGCGCGATTTTCGGTGTTGGCAGCCAGAAGATTGATTTCACCACTGAAATGCCGGTGATCTCTGCGACCCTGAACCCAGGCGTCGGCCTTACGGCCAACAACATCCGCCCGGCGGGCAACAGCTTCCGCAACGCCTACATGAAGGACACCATCAACGAGGTGTCGCTGCGTGGCGGTTATGATTTCGAATCGGATTTCATCGACAGCCTGGATTTTGGCGTCACCTATACCGAAAACCGGGTGCGTTCGGCCTTCGGCGTAATCCAGAACGACAGCTGGGGCGGCACGTTGAGCGCGGCGGACACGCCTGACACGCTCTACACGCTGACGCCGCTGCCCGAACGTCTGCGCGGCATGAACGGTTCGCAGGATGCGTCGATCATTCCGAGCTATTTCCAGGTCGACTCTGCGGCTCTGGTGGATCTGCTGCAAAGCCGGCTTGGCATCTGCAGTGCCAGCATCCAGCAGGGCGCGTGCCTGGCCAAGTTCAATACCGATCGCCGGATCAACGAAGAAACCTGGGCGCCCTATCTGCAGACCACCCACAAGTTTGATCTGGGTGACATGCGCGCCAATCTGCGCCTCGGCATCCGTTACGAAAAGACCCGCATCGACTCGTCGGCACTGGTGCCGATCCCGACCGGTGTTGTCTGGGTGGCTGATAACGAAATGAATCTGGTGCAGGGTGCCCAGCAGGATTTCACCACGTTGCGCGGTGAATATAACAACTGGCTGCCGGCCTTCGATTTCGATCTGGCGCCTATTGACAGCGTGCGCCTGCGCGCATCGTACAGCCACACCATCACCCGCCCGGATTATACCAGCATGCAGGGCGGCATTACCGTCGCCCAGCCGCTGCGCCCGAACGGCGGCAGCACGGCGAGCAGCGGCAGCCCGGGTCTGCTGCCCTACAAGTCGAAGAATATCGACCTGTCGGCGGAGTGGTATTACGGGCGTGATTCCTATGTCTCGGTTGGCTTCTTCCACAAGAATGTCAGCAACTTCATCGCCAACACCACCACGCAGGGCCCGCTGTTCGATCTTCCCAACCCGGCGCAGGGCGCTGCGGTGCAGGCAGCGCGCACAGCGCTGGGCGGCACCCCCGGCTTCGCCGCCATCCTGGCGTGGCTAGCGGTCAACCGGCCGGCCGTGGTGCAGCTGACCAACGGCGTGCCCAGCGGTGTCATCGGCCAGACGGCCGATCCGGATGTGGTGTTCACCTCCACGGTTCCGGGCAACAGCGATCAGCTGGCCAAGCTGCACGGTTTTGAATTTGCCGTTCAGCACAGCTTCTGGGACACCGGCCTCGGCGTCATCCTGAACTACACCATCGTCAACAGCGACACGCAGTTCGACAACACGCTGCGCTACACCGCGACCCAGTTTGCGGTGAACGGGGTCAGCGACAGTGCCAACGCCGTGCTGTTCTATGACAAGAACGGCATCCAGGCCCGTGTCGCCTACAACTGGCGCGACGGCTTCCTGGCCGGCTATGGCTTTGATCCTTCCTATGTAGATCCCTATGGCCAGTTCGATGTTTCGGCGTCGTGGGAGTTCAAGAAGGACCTGACCGTCTTTGTTGAAGGCATCAACATCACCAATGCGGATCGCCGCGGCCATATGCGCAACGATCAGACCGTGACTTTCGCCGCGCCGGGCTATGCCCGCTACACGGCAGGGGTGCGCTACAGCTTCTGATCGGGTCACCGGCCGGATCACAAGAAGAGCCGCGCGCGTAAGCGTTGCGGCTCTTCTTCTGCTCTGCCAGTGTCTGCTTGTGGGAGAAAATGCGCGTGAAGGCTGATCGGCCATTTCAGCTGGTGATTGTTGGCGGCGGCAGCGCTGGCTGGCTGACAGCCTGCGTGCTGGCGGCGCGGCATCCAGGCCTGGCCATCACTCTGGTGGAATCGCCCGATATCCCGACCATCGGTGTGGGCGAAGGTACCTGGCCAACCATGCGCGAAACGCTGGCCGGCATCGGCATCTCCGAAGCGGAATTCCTGGTTGCCTGCGATGCCTCGTTCAAGCAGGGATCGCGCTTTGACGGCTGGCTGACGGGCGCGGCGGGGGACTCCTATCTCCACCCCTTCACCTTGCCACCGGCAGGCGACATGGCGGCGCTGCTCCACGCCTGGTCGGCAACCGGCACCGCTTTTGCCGATGCGATGACAGCGCAAGCCGCTGCCTGCGCCCAGCATCTGGCGCCGCGCCAACGCGGCATGCCGGATTATGCCGGGGCGCTGAATTATGCCTATCATTTCGATGCCGGCAAATTCGCCCGGTTGCTCACCCGCCATGCCACGCAGCGCCTGAGCGTGAGCCATATCGCCGCCACTGTCACGGGCACCACGGCGGCCGCCAACGGCGACATTGCAACGCTTGTGCTGGCCGACGGGCGTGCGTTGGTGGCCGACCTTTTCATCGATTGCACCGGTCAGGCGGCACGGCTGATTGGCGGCCATTGCGCGACCGAGTGGATCGACCGGTCCGACGTGTCGTTCAACGATCGCGCCCTGGCCGTGCAGGTGCCGGTGCTGCCGGACAGCCCGGTGGCTTCGCAGACCGTTGGCACCGCGCACCGCGCCGGCTGGCTCTGGGATATTGCGTTGCCAACACGGCGCGGCATCGGTTGCGTCTACAGTTCCCGCTTCATGCGCGATGACGAGGCGGACAGCGTGCTGCGCGCGCACGTCGCTGCCCACGTGCCGGGCGCAGATGCGATGGCATTGACCCCGCGCAAGCTGGAATTTGCCACCGGCCATCGCGCCCGTTTCTGGCAGGGCAATGTTGTGGCGGTTGGCCTGTCTGCCGGCTTTATCGAGCCGCTGGAGGCTTCCGCCATCGTGCTGATCGAACTTTCGGCGCGCGCCCTGGCCGATGCCTTGCCGGCCAGCTCCGACGCCATGGCCGTGCACGCGTCGCGCTTCAACGAGATGTTCCGCACTCGTTGGGATCGGATCGTCAATTTCCTCAAGCTGCACTATGTGCTCAGCCGCCGCAGCGAGCCTTATTGGCTGGCGCAGCGTGATCCGGCGAATATTCCCCAGCGCCTTGCCGATGATCTGATCCTGTGGCGCG
>NZ_JANPML010000061.1:0-13288 GCF_031422795.1 Sandarakinorhabdus sp. | reverse complement strand
GCCCAGCTTTTTTCGCCATACATCAACAGCGTCGGGCAGGTGATGCGGCTCCACAATTCGGCGACCAGTGCCGGATTGGTGTCGTGCGCCCACGGCAAGTGCAGATAATTGTCGAACTTCCAGCTGTAGCTGCCGTCCTCGTTGCGGTGGGTACCGTGGATGGTGAGGTGGCGGGCCTGTTCCTCTGAGAGGAAGCTGTTTTCCTGATGCATGCGCGCGAATGCATCTTCCAGCGTGGCATAGCGTTTGGGCTGCCGGGCGGCGGCGGCGCGTTTGGCGTCGATCCATTCGCGTTCACGCGTGGCAAAATCGCTTTTCCGCCGTTCGGCCAGCATCTTGGGCGACGGGCCGAGGCCTTCGATGGCCACCAGCTTCTTCACATTTTCCGGATAGAGGCCAGTGTAGCGCAACGCGATATTGCCGCCCATCGAATGGGCCACGATGGTGACCGGCGCGAGTTTCAGCTGATGCACCAGCTGCGCCAGATCATAAACATGGGCGTGGGTGTTGTAATCGCCGTCACCCGACCACGCAGAATCGCCATGGCCGCGCCAATCGGGCGCAATGATGTGCCAATCGCGCTGCAGTTCGCGCGCCGTCCAATCCCAGCTGCGGGCATGGTCACGGCCGCCGTGCAGCAGCAGCAACGGCGGCGCATCCGGGTTGCCCCAATCGCAATAATGCAGCCGCATGCGCTGCGAAATGAAGCTGTGGGAGGTGGGCCCCGATTGCATCTGCGTGTCGATCATGGCCGCTCCATGCCATGATGGCTGGCGGCAGGCCAGTGTTTGAGGCAGAATGCAAACGCGGACCTTCGGCGGCCCGCCCTCTTCAGGAGACGTATCATGGGCTGGATCATCGCATTGATCGTTGGCGGTTTCGCTGGCTTCCTCGCCAGCCGGGTGATGAACCGCGACAGCGACATGGGCGTGTTTCTCAACATCGTCGTTGGCTGCGTCGGCTCGGTGATCGGCAACGCCATCCTCAACCAGGTCGGCATTGCCGGCTCCGTGCAGAATTTCTCCATCACGGGCTTGCTGGTGGCGTTCGTTGGCGCCAGCGTGTTGCTGGGCGTGGTCAACGTGGTGAAGCGCGGGAAGCTGCGCTAAATTGCGGCGCTGGCCGCAACAAAGTGGCTTTGGTCGCCGCGGGTGAACACATCATCGTCGGCCAGGATGGCGGCGATCGGGATGTCTTGGGCCCCGGCCAAACGCTGATACAGCGGGCCGAAATCGGTTTCCAACGTCACCTTCAGCAGCTGATCGAAACTGTCGATGACGAAATAATTCTGCTGGAAATCGTCGATCCGATACGGCGTTTTCAGCACGCGTTCCAGGGTCCAGCCGATGCGATTGGGGCTGGCGCTGTCCAGCGCAAACAGCGTCTCGCCGTGGCTGGAAACGATGCCGGCACCATAGATGGCCAGGCCGTCTGCTGAACGCATCAGGCCGAATTCCACTGTATACCAATAAAGCCGCGACAGCCGGTCGATGGCATTGAATTCCAGCGCGCGCAGGCCGCCGCGGCCATAGGCCTGCATGTAATCGGCAAAGGCCGGATGGGCGAGCAGCGGGACATGGCCGAACACGTCGTGGAACACATCCGGTTCCTGGAGATAGTCCAGCTGATCCGGCTTGCGGATGAAATTGCCGGCCGGAAAACGCCGATTGGCAAGATGTTCGAAAAACACCGCATCAGGCACCAGGCCGGGCACCGCCACCACCTGCCAGCCGGTCAGCGCAATCAGCTCGTCGTTCAAGCGCGCGAAATCCGGGACACCGGGCCGAGTCAGATCCAGCCGCTTCAAACCATCCAGAAACTCTGGCGCGACCCGGCCGGGCAGCAGCCGAGTCTGGCGGTCGAACAGATGATCCCACACGCGGTGATCGGTGGCGGTGAAATGGTCCCAATCCTGCGGGATGGTCCAGTCTGGGGCGGGGGCAGCGTTTATCACCCAGCGATTGTAGCAGGGGGCAGCGACGCCTGCGAGTGCTTCCCGGCAGCAGCGGCAGCCTGTATCACCAATGAAAATAATGCGGGGAACCAATGATGTCGCTGCCAGCAGAACGCACACCGGTGATCATCGGCGTTGGCGAATTTCTCGATCGGCCTACCGATCCGGCCCTGGCGCTGGAACCGCTGGCGCTGATGGAGGCCGCAGTGCGGGCCGCCGATGCCGATGCTGGCGGGGGCTTCCTGGAGCGCATCGACAGCCTTGATGTGATCAACCTGGTCAGCTGGCGCTATGACAGGGTCGCGGCCCGGCTGGCCGAGCGGCTGGGTATCGTGCCGCCGCGCGCCGTTTATGCCATCGTTGGCGGCGAAACCCCGACGACCAAGATCCACGAAGCGGCGCTGCGGATCATGAACGGCAACAGCGTGGTGGCCGTGATCACCGGCGGCGAAGCGCAGAACGCAGTGTCCAAGGCCAAGGCTGCCGGCATCACCCTGCCGTGGACGCCGCCATCGAAAACGCCCGAAAATCCGATCATCCCGTCGGATCATGTGACGCCGCTGGGCATGCAGCACGGCATTTTCCAGCCGATCCACATCTATCCACTGTATGAAAATGCCACGGTCGCCGCATGGGGGCTCACTCCGCGCGAAGCGCTGGCGGAAAGCGGTGCGGCCTATGAACGGATCAGCGCCGTTGCGGCGGCCAATCCCAACGCCTGGGGCCGCAAGGCGTTTTCGGCTGACGAGATCACGCAGGTATCCGACGACAATCGCATGATCTGCTGGCCCTATACCAAGCGCATGGTGGCCAATAACAACGTCAACGCCGCCGCCGCCGTGCTGATGACGACGCTGGCCGCCGCCCGCGCTGCCGGCATCCCGGAAGACCGCATCATCCACGTCCACGGCGGCGCGTCGGCGGGTGAGCACATGGATTTTCTCAAGCGCGATCAATATGTGCACAGCTGCGCGCAGGATGCCGTGCTGGGCCAGGCGATGCGGATTGCACCCAATGGCTTTGACCGGGTGGAACTGTACAGCTGCTTCCCGACCGTGCCCAAGATGGCGCGGCGTACGCTGGGGCTGGGGCCGGATGTGCCGCTGTCGGTGATGGGCGGGCTGTCGTTCGCTGGCGCCGGGCTGAATTGCTACATGCTGCACAGCACCTGCGCGATGGTGCGATCCTTGCGCGACAAGCCGGCCGATCAGGCGCTACTTTATGGCCAGGGCGGATATGTGACCAAGCATCACGCGCTGGTGATCGGCAGCCGCCCGGCCGAACCGGCCTGGCTGATGCTGAACCGCGATGTGCAGGATGCAGCCGAAGATGCGCGCGGCGATGTTCCGCCCTATGATGGCGGCTACGCAGGCCCGGCCACGGTCGAAACCTTCAGCATCGTCTTTGGTCGCGACGGCGGGCCGAGCAATGGCAGCGTTGTCGGCCGCACACCCGAGGGCGTGCGCGTGTTCGGCAAGATCGACATCGGCGATCCAGACGCGCTGGCCACCTTGCTCAACCTGGATGCCCACCCCATCGGCCTGCCCGGCGTGGTGAGCGTGGGTGACGACAACTTGCAACGCTGGCGTTTTGCCTGAACCTCAGCGCGGTGCCAGCGCCGCCTCGTTGACCACGCCGCCCTGTTTGTAGAGCGTGCCGCCCTTCATGATGTGGGTGGGGTTCTGCAGCAGCGCAATCGTCCGCAGCACGTCGCCGCGCACGGCGATGATGTCGGCATATTTGCCCGCCGCGATGGTGCCGCTGTCGCGCTCCACCCCCATGAACTTGGCCGGCCAGTAGGTTGCGGCCTGAATCGCCTCCATCGCCGGCACACCCAGGCCGTTCACCCACACATCCAGTTCGTTCCAGGTCGTCTGGCAGTGAAAGGCGGTGGGGATGCCGCTGTCGGTGCCGATCAGCAGGATGGCGCCGGCCTTGCGCAGTTGCGCGAATTTGGTGTCCAGCGTGGGTTTGCGGCGCGGCGTGAGTTGGTTGTATTCCAGCGCCGCCACATCCTTCAGCGAGGCCTTGATATCGGCCACCGTGTCCGGCTTCAGGCCACGCGCCCAGCAGGCATCGTCCAACTTTTCGGGGTTGGCCAGCAGATTGCCATGGTTGAACAGGCCGCTGATCGTTGGCGTCCAATACAACGGGTTGCCGCGCACCCGGCCTTCGGCGGCGCGGGCTTCCAGCGCCACCATGATATCATCGGGATAGCGCGGTGCAGCGCCCAGTCCGGTGTGTTCGAAATTGTCGATGCCGGTTTTCAGGCCGATGCGGATTTCATCGGGCAGATGGCTGTGGCCCACCACTTTCAGGCCCAATTTATGCGCTTCTTCAACGATGGCGCGGGTGGTGGCTTCGCCCACTTCATCCTGATCTACCAGCTTGATGATGTCGACACCGGCGGCTTTCAGCTTGCGCACCTTGGCGCGGGCATCTTCCGGGCTGTCCACACCCCAACGGAACGCCTCGGTGCCCGGATAGGCCTTTTTCTGCAGGAACGGCCCCGACACATAGAGCCGCGGGCCCGGCTTGCGGCCGGCCTTCACGTCTTCGCGGATGGCGATGCTTTCCGCCAATGGCCCGCCCAGATCGCGGGCGCTGGTCACCCCGGCCAGCAGCAATTGCACCGCGCTGGCCGGCATGATTTCAGGGCCGAAGCGCGTCAGATACGCCTTGTCCCAATGGGTGTAATCGGCGTGGCCGTTGATCATCAGATGCACGTGCATGTCCCACAGGCCGGGCAGCACATCCATGCCTTCGGTGGAAACCACGGTGGCACCGGCGGGCACCGGCAGCGTGGCGACCGTGCCGATGGCGGTGATGCGATCGCCATCCACCAGGATCACGCTGTTGGCCAAGGGCGGCCCGCCCTGGCCGTCGATGAGCCGCCCGCCAACCAGGGCGGTGAGGGCCGCCGCCGGGGCAGCAGCAAGACAGGCGAGCAACAGGGCAACAAGGCGGCGCTTCATGGCGGTCTCCTGAACGGGCTGCCAGCCTGAGCGACGCCCGCCGCGCCGTCAACTGTCGGTGGCGTCACCCAGCTGGTCAAGCGCATGATACAGCAGCACGCCGGCACACACCGCCACGTTCAGGCTGTCGGCAGCGCCCAGCATCGGCAGTTTCACCACCGCGTCGCATTGCGCGGTGTAATCCGCCGGCAGCCCGGCCTGTTCGTTGCCCATCAGCAGGAAGCAGGGCGCGTGATAGGCCGCCGCGCGATAATCCACCGCCTGATCGGTGAGCGCGGCGCCGACCAGATGGGCCGGTCCCTGCCGCAGCCACGCAAAAAACGCCGGCCCCGTCGCCTTTGCGACCTGGCGGCTGAACAGCGCCCCCATGCTGGCGCGCACGGCCTCCACGCTGAACGGGTCGCACGACTGGTCGAGCAGGATGACGCCGCCCGCACCCGTGGCATCGCAGGTGCGCAGCATGGTGCCGAAATTGCCGGGGTCCTTCAGATTTTCCGCCACCAGCCACAGCTTGGCCTTGCTGCGGTCAAGGCGGTCGAGCCCGATATCGGGGATCGGATAGGCTGCCGCCACGCCCTGCGCATTGTCCTTGCCGGTAAGGCGCTGCATCAGATCGGGCGTGGTGCGCAGGATGGTGCCGCGCAAATCCCATGTCGCTTCGATGAGCGCCTGAGTCAGCGGGTGGCGTTCGGCCTCAGGGGTGAACAACAGGGTTTCGGGCACCTGCCCGGCGCTGAGCGCCTCGGTGCACACGCGCAGCCCTTCCGCCAGGAACTGCCCCGCTTCCCGCCGCCCGCGCTTGTCGGACAAGGCCTTGAGCGCCTTCAGGACCGGATTGGACGGCGAGGAAATATCAGTGATGCGCGGCTGCATTTGTGCGCCGTATCACAGGGCCCAACTACAGGGCGACAATATTGTAGTTGTGCCAGAGCAGGATGGAGAGCGCGCCGCGGTGTGGGCGCATCGGTTCGACCAGTGCCCGCGCCCGTTTCTCGGTCGGCCGCGATTCCTCGCCCAGCATCCTGCCCAGCTGGATCTGCAGGGCCAGATCGCCGGCCGGGAAAATGTCGGGCCGGCCTTCGGCGAACAGCAGATAAATCTCGGCCGACCAGCGCCCGATGCCCTTCACCGACGATAGCAAAGTGATCGCCTCCTCGTCGGCTTCGGGCAGCGCGCCGAAATCAATCTGGCCGCTCGCCACGGCTTCGGCCAGCGCATGCACATAACTGGCCTTCTGCCCGGACATGCCGGCGGCGCGCAGTGCTTCGAATGGCGTGGCCGCCACGCGCGCCAGATCATCCATGTCGCCGCCGCACGCGGCTTCCAGCTTGTTCCAGATGCTGGCGGCGGCCTTGGTGGAAACCTGCTGGCCAACGATCGCCCGCATCATGGTGCCGGGCCCGCGCGGGCGCAGCCGGGGTTCGGGCCAGCCGTGGCTGGCCAGCGCCGCTGCAATCGGCGGGTGATCGGCAGCCAGCGCAGACAGGCAGCTTTGGAGTTGTTCTGCAGAAAGTCCCATGCGCGCCAGCCTAGCGGCAGCACCGGCGGCTGACCAGCCGGCGCGAAGGAGATGTCCGAAAACCGCCGATTTGGCCTTTTCAATCCAAACCGCTATGGTGACTCCGATGGTAGATCCCCTCGTCCGCCAGGGCTTTTTCCGCGACAAGAACCGTGCCTTCTGGATGTTGCAGGGCGGCGGCTGGTTTGCCTATCTGATGCTGCGCGCCCTGTCGGGCCTCGCCAACTCGATGGGCCTCAATTTTGTGGTGCCGGCGATCATCGTCACCGCCACCGGCTTTTCGATCACGCTGCTGCTGGCTGCGGCCTATCGCCGGCTGATCGCGATGAAGCCGCTGTGGACCTGGGCCATCACCGCCATCTTGCTGATGTCGGCCTCGGCGCTGTTCTCGGTGCTGGAAGTGTGGGCGCACGCCACCTTTTATCAGCCTGGCTGGCAGCCGCAGGGTGTGCAGTTCTTCGGCGCCATCCTGCTCGATTTTGCCGTGCTCGGCGCCTGGACCGCGCTGTATTTCGGCATCAACTATTATCTGCTGCTGGCCGAACAGTCCCAACGCATGATCAACATGGCGGCCCAGGCCAGCAGCGCCCAGCTGGAAATGCTGCGCTATCAGCTCAACCCGCATTTCCTGTTCAACACGCTGAACAGCATATCCACGCTGGTGCTGCTGAAACAGACGGATCGCGCCAATGCCATGCTGTCCCGCCTGGCCAGCTTCCTGCGCTACAGCCTGGTCGGCGAACGCGAGGGCCTGGCGACTGTGGCGCAGGAGGCCGAGGCGCTGAAGCTGTATCTGGATATCGAGCGCACCCGGTTCGAAGCCCGCCTGCGCACCCGTTTCGACATCGCACCCGACGTGATGGAGGCGCGCCTGCCCAGCCTGCTGCTGCAACCCATCATCGAAAACGCCATCAAATATGCCGTCACCCCATCGGAAGACGGCGCCGACATTCTGGTGGACGCCCGCCGCATGAGCGATCGGCTGGTCATCACCATCGCCGATACCGGCCCCGGCCTGGGCGGGGTGCCGGCCGAAGCCTCGGGCACCAATGTCGGCATGGCCAATATTCGTGAACGGCTGGCGCAAAGCTATGGCGCCGATCATCGCTTCGAACTGGCCGACAACGAGCCGAACGGCCTTATCGTGCTGATCGATATTCCGTATCAGACCGAAAATGCGCCACAGGCTGTCGCAAACCCGGTTGCAGTGCCGGCCTTGGCTCCCCAAGTGTAATCGATGCCCATTCGCACCATCCTTGTTGACGACGAACCGCTGGCCATCCAGGGCCTCGAACTGCGGTTGCAGCCGTTTGACGATGTCGAGATCATCGAACGCTGCGCCAATGGCCGCGAAGCCATTCGCGCCATCCGCACACTGAAACCCGATCTGGTGTTCCTGGATATCCAGATGCCGGGTTTCGATGGCTTTTCCGTCGTCTCCGGCCTGTCCGATATCGAACCGCCGTTGTTCGTGTTCGTCACCGCCTTCATGCAGCACGCGCTGAAGGCCTTTGAAGCACAGGCGGTGGATTATCTGCTGAAACCCGTGGAAGAAGACCGGTTGGCGGCCACCATCGATCGCATCCGCCAGCGCCTGGCCGAAAAGCAGGGCGCGCAAGGCGCGGAGCGGCTGAAGGAAATCCTGTCCGAAGTCGCGCCCGAAGCCCTGCCCGATGACTTGGCCGATGCGCCACAATCCAGTCGCTTTGAAAAAGTGCTGAACATCAAGGATCGCGGCCAGATCTTCCGCGTGGATGTCGCCGATATCGAACGCATCGATGCCGCCGGCGATTACATGTGCATCTATACCGCCGATCAGACGCTGGTGCTGCGCGAGACGATGAAGGATCTGGAACGCCGGCTCGATCCCAAAACATTCCAGCGCATCCACCGTTCGACCATCGTCAACCTCGACAATATCAAGAGCGTGAAGCCGCACACCAACGGCGAATGTTTCCTGGTGCTGGGCTCCGGCACGCAGGTGAAGGTGTCCCGCTCCTATCGCGACGTGGTGGCGCGCTTCCTTTAAAGGCCCTGCCGCCCCAACCAGTCCGTCACGATGCCCGCCGCCTGCTTCAATTGGTGGGGCTGGAAGGCGTAATAATGCGTCGCGCCGTGTACCAGTTGCAGTTCGCGTGACGGCGCGTTCACCACGCAATCGAACAGCCGCTGCGTGTGGCTGGGGGTGCAGGCATCATCGGCGGTGTTGCCCACCACCAGCACCGGCACGCGGATGCGGTGGCCGACCTTCAGGCTGCAGGCGTTCGATTTCAGGCTCCATTGCGACAGCCATGAGCGCAACGTGGTGAAGCGGCCCAGACCACCCGGGCTGTCGTTGATCAGGCGCGGATCACCCAGATAACAGCGGCCAGGCTGGCGATCATTGGCGTCCACCGCGGGGTCAAGCCAGCACGGCGCCGCCATGGTGCCATGCACGATGAAAGCACGTTCGGCGTGAGGCCCTTCGCGGGTTTTCAGTTCGGCCAAGGTCGCTTCGGCCCACGCCGTGATGCGGTTCGACCGTGCCACCTGCCGGGCGGCATATTGGCCAAGGAAATCAGCCGAATAGGCCGGCTGCGAGCATTCAGGGCTGTAGAGATTCCACTTTGGGTCACGCCGAGGTTCTGCCTCGTCGATGACCGAGGCATCTAGCCACTCGGTCAACGTCTGCGAACGCGAAACGTGCGCCGCCAGCAGCATGATGCCATCGACTTGTGGCAGCTTGGCATCGGCCAGCGCGAAGGGTTCGCCGGCCGGCGTGTGCGTCACCTGCGGGTCGCTGGCTTCGGCCTGATAGAACAGCGCCAGGCTGCCACCGCCCGACCAGCCGGCCAGCACGACGCGTTTGTACCCCAGCACGTCGCGGCAATGCGCCACCCAGCGGCCCAGATCGACCGCCACCTTTTCCATGATCAGCGCATTGTCGTTGTTGGGATACCGCGACACCGCGGTGAGCACATGGCAGCCAGCTTCGGCCAGCGCACCGGGCAGCGGCAGATAATGCATGATACCCATCGGGTGCATGAACACGACGATGGTATCGGATGGCACCTCGGGCTTCAGGTGGTGGGCCTGGCAAGCCACCACGCCGTCAATGCCGCCATAGGTATCGCGCAGGCCCACTGCCTCCCGAAAGGCGATCAGCAGGGGGATGCGCTGGTAGCTCATGCGGCTTTCCCTTCGGCCGCCTTGCGCGCCGTCCACGCCTTGATGATGGCATGGGCGGTCTTGGCGTCTTCCGCCAAAATCGCATCATGCGCCGGCACCCGCGTGGTGATTTCCAATGGGAGCCCGTTGGGATCGGCAAAATACACCGATTTCACAAAGCCATGATCGATCGGCCCGAAACACGGCACACCCGCCGCGTTCAATTTCGCCGCCCACGCCAGCAATTTTTCCTCATCTTCCGCTTCGAAGGCGACATGGCGATCAAAGCCGTGGACGAGCTTGAAATCGCCCTCCTTCACCGTGCCCGGCGCATCGAAGAAGGCGATGAAATTGCCGTCGCCCATGCGAAAAAACAGATGCACGAACGGATTGGGCACACCCGACCCCGGCTCGCGTTCTTCCTGCACCACGGCTTCCAACGGCAGGCCGAGCACATCTTCATAAAAAGCGCGCGTTTCTTCGGCATCGCGGCAGCGATAGGCGCTGTGATGAATGCCCTTCAGCGGTGTCGTCATGGCCGTTTCTCCCTGCAATGCCCGCAGGCTGGCACAATCGCAGGCTTCCGCCAAGCAGGCGCTGCTGCGGTGGGTGGGTCGGCATGTCCCATTGCCGGGATCCTGCAATACCGGCAGGGAGCGCGCGCGAGGCGCCCTACGCGCAAGGTGCCTACGCCGAAAGGTCCACCTATCATGCCGCGCGACGACGATGATTGCTTGGCCGGGCTACTCCGGTCGATCCGCTTGAGTCCGATTGCAGCCGTAATCAGCGATCCGCGGCAACACGATAATCCGATCATCGCTGCCAACGCGGCTTTTTGCGCCCTCACCGGCTACACCGAAGCCGAAACCATTGCCCGCAATTGCCGGTTTCTCACCGGCCCCGGCACCGATCCGCAGGTCTCCGCGCAAATTCGCATTGCCGTGGCGCAACGGCGGGCGGTCCTGGTGGAAATCCTCAACTACAAACGCGACGGCATGCCGTTTCGCAACGCCCTGATGGTGGCGCCCGTGTTCGATTCCGGCGGCGTATTGACGTATTTCATCGGGTCGCAGGTCGAATTGCGCGGCGAGGAGGCCGTGCCGTCCAGCAATCGGCACCAGCAGGCGATGGAGCAGGTGAAATCGCTGACCCCGCGCCAGCGCCAGGTGTTGCAGCAGATTGCCGCCGGGCACCGCAGCAAGCAGATCGCGGGCAATCTGGCGCTGAGCGAAAAGACCATCAAGATGCACCGGGCCCTGCTGCTGGCCAAGCTGCACACATCCAACATGGCCGACGTCATCCGCATCGCAGTTGAAGCCGGGATGTGACGTCACACGGCCGAAAGGCCGTATGTTATTGGCGGCACACGGCGCGCATATCGGCTGCACAGCGCCATTGCCCGCCAGACCTGGGGTGGGCGCCAGGTGTTGTTGGATATGTGACCAATCGGCATTGCCATATGTTCCTGCACGCGCAGTGAAACCCGGCATTGCCTGCTTGCAGGAGCAATCAATGGAACAGATTACCGTCGGCCAGTTTGGGCTGGTCTATAATGCATTTTCGTTCACTTTTGCCGCGATGGCAGCAGGAACGCTGTTTTTCTGGCTGGGCCGCTCGCAAGTTGGCCCAGCTTACAAGACGGCGATGACCATCACCGGCCTCGTAACGGCAATTGCAGCCTACCATTATTTCCGCATTTTCGAAAGCTGGACCGACGCCTACGACGTCAAGAACGGCGTGATCACGGCCACCGGCTATGCCTTCAACGACGCCTATCGCTACGTCGATTGGTTGCTTACCGTGCCGCTGCTGCTGATCGAACTGGTGCTGGTGATGCGGCTGTCTCAGAAGGAAACCGTGTCCAAGGCGACCAGCCTCGGTTTTGCAGCCGCACTGATGATCATCCTGGGCTATCCTGGCGAAATCGCCACCGACAACAGCACGCGGGCGCTGTGGGGCACGCTGTCGACCATTCCGTTTGCTTATGTGGTGTGGCAGCTGTTCAGCGGCCTCGGCAGCGCCATCGAACGGCAGCCGGAAAGCGCACGCGGTCTGATCAAGCAGGCGCGTCTGCTCACCTTCGCTTCGTGGGGCTTCTACCCGATCGTTTACATGATCCCCTACACCAGCCTGTCCGGCGGCGCGGTCGCAACCGGTATCCAGGTGGGTTACACGATTGCCGACGTTATCGCCAAGGTTGGCGTGGGCATCCTGGTGTACATGATCGCCGTGCGCAAATCGGCGGCTGAATATGGTGAGCAGGGTTTGGCGGCCGTCCCGGCCAAGTAATCCTCGCGCTTCCGAACACCGACCGGTCAGCGGCGCTTTAACCAAGCGCCGCTGACCTTTTTTTCAAAGGGCTTGGGCCATGACCGCCAATGCCGATCGCCATGACAACGGGAACGGGATTTCCCTGCCCACCCTGCTGCCGATCACAGCCGGACTGCTGGCCCTGGCTGCAGCCGGTGCAATTCCCGACACACCGCTGATCACTGCGGCGGTGTCGCTGGTGCTGCTGGTGGCTGGGATGCCGCACGGCGGCTTTGATCTGGCGCTTATCCGGGCGGCCGGCGGCGGCACTGATCAGGGTTCGCGCGCCGGCGTGATCCTGCTCTATCTGGGCTGCGCGGCGGGCACCTATGGGCTGTGGCAGGCGGCGCCGCTGCTGGCGCTCGCCGGCTTTCTGGCGCTGGCGATTGCCCACTTTGCCGAGGATTGGCGCCGCTGCGGATCGGGCTTGCTGGCGGGCGGGCTGGCTGCAGCCATCGTGTCTGCGCCCGCTGTGCTGCACGGCGATGCGCTGCGCGGCCTGTTCGTTGGCCTGGCCGGCGATCCGCGCGCTGCGACGCTGGCCGATGGCCTACTGCTGGCCGCCCCCACAGCGCTGGTGCTGGCCGTTGTTGCCATCGCCGTGCTGATCCAGAACCAACAGCGCAGCCTTGCCCTGGCTGCAGCCTGCTCCGTGGCGGCCATGCTGCTGTTGCCGCCGGTGATCGGCTTTGCCGTGCATTTCTGTCTGGTGCATTCGCCGCTGCAATTTCGCGAGCACGCGCAGCAGCTGGGCATGCGCCAGTTTCGGCGATGGCGCGGTTCGGTGATCCCGCTCAGCCTGGGCGGGCTTGCGATTGCGGGCGGCATCCTGTTGCACAGCAACAGCGCGGCGCTGCTGGACAGTCTTTACGCCAGCAGCTTCATGGCACTGGCAGTGCTGGTGGTGCCGCACATGCTGGTGCCACTGGCCATGGCGCACCTGCCGGCCCGCAGCACTCAGCCCGGTTTGGTTGCGGTAACGAAATAGTTCACCGAAAGGTCGCTGCCGATATGAAAACCCTTGCCCGGTCGCCACGACAAGCCAACGGGTTCGCCCGGGGTCAGGCCGGCGTGACGCAAGGCTTCGGCGAGTTCGGCGGGCGTGAAGAACCGGTTCCAGTCGTGGGCGCCCTTGGGAATGGAGCGAGTGACATACTCCGCCCCGGCGATGACCACGGCCCAACTTGCCGGTGTGCGGTTGGGCGTGGAAAACACCGCCAGCCCGCCGGCCTTCAGCAGGCTGGCAATCGCGGCGAAGAAGGCATCGCGCCCGGCGACATGCTCGATCACTTCGAGGCAGGTGATGAGGTCAAACTGCGCGCCGGTTGCAGCGAGATCTTCCACCGCGATGCACTGATAATCGATGGCCAGCCCGCCGGCCCC